>CACBRY010000005.1 GCA_902541825.1 uncultured Pelagibacteraceae bacterium
ATTTAAGTGATAATGCAAAAAAAAGAATTGGTATACTTAAAGACTCTAATGATGGTTTTAAAATATCAGAGGAAGATATGAAATTGAGAGGGTTTGGAGACATTTTAGGTTTTAAACAAAGTGGAATAAAAAACTTTAAGTTAGCTGACCCTGTTCATAATCATGATCTTTTTATTTTAGCTGAAAAAGAAATTAAAAGAATTGAAAAAAATAATGAAGATATAAGTAAATTTAAACCATTAATTAAATTATATGATAGAGCTGATATAATTAATGATATTGCTTAACTCTTACCTGTGGATGTTCCTGCAGATACAATAAATTTAGAAGCTTCTTCAAAAGTCATATTAAGATATATAACATCCTCGATTGGGAACATAAGTAAGAAACCACTTGTAGGGTTTGGTGTTGTTGGAACAAAAACGTTAATCAATTTCTTGCTAGTTTTCTCAGCCATCTCACCTTTATTTTCTTTTGTTGCAAAACCAACTGCCCAAACACCTTTTCTAGGATACTCAACCAAAACAACACTTTTTTTATCGTTCTGGTCTTTGTTAGAAAATGTTTCTGTCATTTGAACTATTGCAGAATAAATTGTTCTTAAAACTGGGATTCTTTTGAATAGGTCATCGATAAGTTTAAGAATTCGTTTACCCAAAAAAGATAGGGATAAACCCCCAACGATGGTAATAAATATTACTGAAAGTATTATTTCTAATCCAGGAATTTCAAAAGGTAGATAGCTATTTGGATTTATATTTTCTGGAATTACTTTAGATGAAATTCCAATTAATATTTTACTTAGATATAAAGTGAAACCAATAGGTATTAAAACTACTACACCAGTAATAAAATAATTTCTAAGAATTAAACTGATTGATTTTTTTTTCTTCTGTTTTGCCATTATCTAAAACTCGAAAATATCACAAAAGCTATTGCTATTATGAATAATATTAATAATATTTTATTATTTAGATTCATTATTATATATAATATCAATGTCTTACAAAATGAATAGAAGAAAATTTTTAACTTATGTAGGTTGTGGTTGTTGTGGTTTCGTCATTAACTCTTGTACAACCGCTCCTATTACAGACAGGAAACAATTAAAGTTGATTCCAGAAGCAAAATTAAATGCTCAGGCTGCTCAAATTTATGAAAAAGTAAAAGAAAAAGAAAAATTAATCAAAGATACGAAATCCATTAATGAAATAAAAGAAATTGGAAAAAAAATGGAAAATGCAATATCAATTTATTTTGATAAATCAAATCTCCCAGATCCAACCGCCAATTTTAAGTGGGAATATATCTTAATAGATAATGATAAAGTCAAAAATGCTTGGTGTATGCCAGGCGGTAAAATTGCCGTTTATAGTGGTATGCTTAAAATTACAAAAAATACAAATGGTTTAGCCGCTGTTATGGGTCATGAGATTGCTCATGCTGTTGCAAAACACTCTGTTGAAAGAGCAAGTCGTGGAGTTCTGGTACAAACAGGCACTACTCTTATCGATATTTTTAGTGGAGGAGCTTTAAGTCAAATTAATAGATCAACTGGTATGGATACTGTCGGTCTAATATCTTCGATTGGTATAATGAATCCTTTCAATAGAAAACAGGAAAGTGAAGCTGATTATCTAGGTATGATTTTTTCTTCTTTATCTGGTTATGATATTAGAGAAACTGAGAAAATATGGGAGAGGATGAAAGAGGCGAATAAAGGTAAAGAACCTCCTCAATTTATGAGCACACATCCTTCATCTGACAGCAGAATTAGAAATATACAAACTTGGTTAAACGAAATAATTATTAAATACCCACCAATTGCATAAGATATGGTGAGCCGTGATGGACTCGAACCATCGACCCATTCCTTAAAAGGGAATTGCTCTACCAACTGAGCTAACGGCCCATATTCACTTAAGAATGAAATGTATATATAGAATAATCTAAATATTTCAAACAGGAATTTGAAAAAAATAACTTCACTATTTACAACTTATCAATGTATTTATCATGAAAAGCATCAAATGTGTCATTTTGGATGTTCTCTCTAATCGATCTCATTAATTCTTGATAGAAATTTATATTGTGTAATGTCAACAACATTGATCCAAGAATCTCATTCGTATTAAACAAATGATTTATATAATTTTTAGAATATTTATTCAAATTTAGATTTTTACATTCTGGATCTAGAGGACCATTATCATTTTGGTATTTATTATTTTTAATATTTACTCTTCCCTGCCAAGTAAAGGCAAGTCCAGTTCTACCTGATCTAGTTGGAAGAACACAATCGAACATATCAACACCTCTTTTAACAGCGCCCAAGATATCGTTTGGAGTACCTACACCCATTAAATAGTGAGGTTTATCATCGGGTAAATGTTCCTTAATATCATCTAAAACAGTGAACATTTCATCTTGAGTTTCTCCTACAGCTAGACCACCTAATGCATAACCATCAAATCCAATTTCCAAAAGTCCTTTTAAGGATTTTTGTCTCAAATCTTTAAATAAACCTCCTTGTACAATACCAAATAAAGCTTTGTGAGGATTATGCCCGAAAGCTTTTTTAGATCTTTCAGCCCAATACAAAGACAAATTCATAGATTTATCTATAGTTTGGTAGTCATTTGTTTTTTTTGGACACTCATCCATAACCATTACAATATCGGAATTAAGTCCTAATTGAATTTTTATACTTTCCTCTGGACTAAGATAAAATTTTTTTCCATCAATATGAGAATTAAAAATTGCCCCTTTTTCTTTATCTATTTTGTTTAGTTTTGATAAAGACATGACTTGAAAGCCACCAGAGTCTGTAAGAATTGGTAAATCACAATTCATAAATTTGTGAAGTCCACCTGCATCTTCAATTCTTTTAACACCTGGTCGTATCATTAAATGATAAGTATTCGATAGAATAATTTGAGAACCAGTTTTTTTTATGTCATCTATTGTACAAGCTTTTACTGTAGCTTGAGTTCCCACAGGCATAAAAACTGGTGTTTCAATTTTACCTCTGTGAGTTTCAATTAAACCGCGTCTTGCAAATTTATTTTTTTTTAAAACTTTAAATTCAAATTTTTTCAATTGAAATTAGAATATTATAAAGATTTGAAACTAATAATTTTATCAGGATCTGTTACCGCACCATTATTATTTTCATCACCTCTTTTGATCTTATCAACAAATTCCATTCCTTCGATAACTTTTCCAAAAACAGTATATTGATTATCAAGAAATGGTGCTGGTTTAAAACATATAAAAAATTGACTATTCGCACTATTAGGGTCTGATGATCTAGCCATAGACAATGTACCTCGATCATGAGGAAGATTACTAAATTCTTGTTTAAGGTCAGGTAGATCTGATCCACCCATTCCAGCTCTCCTTAAATCAAAATCATCTGAATTTGAGTTGCCAAATTTAACATCGCCTGTTTGTGCCATAAAGCCATCAATAACTCTATGAAACACCACATTGTCATACTTACCAGCGTCAGCCAATTCTTTTATTCTTTTGACATGATTGGGTGCTGTATCTGAAAATAATTCTATCTTAACATCACCATCTTTTAATTTTAAAATCATTATATTCTCCTCTGTTAACGATTGATTAATTGTAAATAAAAAAATAATTAATATCTTTATAAAAAGTTTACTCATATTTATCTTTTAAAGCTTTAATAGTGCTCTTAGTTGTAAATTTTTTAATATCTCCATTAAGTTTAATGATTTCTTTAACGAATTTTGAAGAAATAATTTGATTTTCAACATCTGACATTAAAAATAAAGTTTCAATATTATTATTTAATTTTCTATTCATACCAGCTAGTTGGAACTCGTATTCAAAATCTGATACTGCTCTCAAACCTCTCAATATAATATTTGATTTGTATTTTTTACAAAGGCTAGTTGTCAATGATTTAAATGAAATCAAAGTTATTTTTTTTTTATTCATTTTTAGATCTTTAAAAAGAGCATTTCTTACAATTTCTAATCTTTCCTCAGCATCAAAAAGATAATCTTTATTTTCACCATCTGATACGGCCACAACAATTTTATCAAATAATTTTAATGCCTTTTTTATTACATCAATATGACCAAAAGTAATTGGATCAAAAGTTCCTGGATAGATAGCTGTCTTAGACATTATATTAAATTATCATCAATTTTAATTGCTGAAACAACTTTTTCATCGCCAGATAACTTAATTATTCTTACTCCTTGTGTGTTTCTTCCAGCTGTTCTGATTTCTTTAACAGCTAACCTTATCACTCTACCCTTGTTTGTCGAAATCATTATTTCGTCTCCCTCATATACAGGAAACGATGATGCAATATTCCCATTTCTTGGTGAATTAATTATTCCAATAATTCCTTTTCCACCTCTATTTGTTGTTCTGTAGTCATAATGCGAGGTTTTTTTGCCAAAACCATTTTCACTTATAGATAAAATAAATTTTTGTTTCGCCGCTAATTCAGACTTATCATCTTTTGTATTTTTTCCATTTTTCTTTAACTTATTATTATCAATAATTGATAAGGAGACTATTTCATCATTAGATGCTAATTCTATTCCCTTTATACCTTTTGATGATCTTCCCTTAAATATTCTTAATTTTTTAGACTCAAATCTAATACACTTTCCAAATTTTGTACTTAAGATTATATCTTGATCATCTTTACAAATCTTAACACCAATTATTTTATCATTAGTGTCTAGCTTCATTGCTATTTTTCCTGATGTATTAATTGAAGCAAAATCTTCTAAACTGTTTTTTCTAACTTTGCCTTGTGAAGTTGCAAAAACTATCTGATATTTACTTGAATCTTCATCACTTTCAGGAAATGGCATAATTGAACTTATTGATTGATGATTCTTAAGTGGCAAAATATTGAATAAAGATTTGCCTTTTGATGATGCTGAACCTTCAGGTATTTTCCATGCTTTTACTTTATAAACAAGACCTTCAGTAGAAAAAAATAGAACAGAAGTATGAGTATTAACTGATAGAGTTTGAACTACAGAGTCTTCATTTCTGGTTGTGATACCAGTTTTACCTTTACCTCCTCTTTTTTGAATCTTTACAGTTTTAAGTGATCCTCTTTTTATATAGCCTTGTAAGGTAACAGTTATAAGAACAGTTTCTTTTTGTATTGTTTCTTCAATGTCGTAATTAAGTACTGCATCAATAATTTTTGTTCTTCTTGGTGTTGCATATTTTTCTTTTATTTCTTTAAGTTCATTGCTGATTACTTTTAATAATTCTTTTTTTGAGGATATAATTTTTTTTAATGAAGAAATTAACTCAGATAGTTTTTTTATTTCAACTTCTATTTCATTAATACCAAGTGCTGTCAATTTTTGTAATCTTAATTCTAATATAGCTTCAACTTGTACTACTGATAAGTTATATAAACCTTTTGAATTTTTGGTCTCTATCAATGAAACCATTTTTTTTGATTTATTAATTTTCCATTTAGTATTTAATAAAGATTTTTTTGCATCATCTGGAGTTTTTGAACCTCTTATAATTTTTATTACTTTATCTAAATTCTCAACGGATACTGATAGACCAATTAAGATATGCGCTCTATCCTCTGCTCTATTGAGATCAAATTTTGTTTTCTTGAGTACAATATCCTCTCTAAATTTTAAAAAATTCTCTAAAAATTCTTTAAGATTACAAGTCTTTGGCTTCCCATCTACAATTGCAAGAGTATTAAACCCAAATGAACTTTCTATTTGAGTGTTCTTGTATAATTGTCTTTTAACAGTCTCTGGTTCAACGCCTGTTCTTAAATCTATCGAGACTCTTATACCTTCTCTGTTGGACTCATCTCGTATATCTCTAATACCCTCTATTTTCTTTTCTCTAACTAATTGTGCTATTCTCTCATTCAAAACAGATTTATTAACTTGATAAGGAATAGAATTTATAACTAATCTATCTCTACCATTTTTAAGAGTTTCGTTTGATATTTCACCTCTAATTTTAAAAGAGCCTCTACCTTTGTTATAACCCTGTTTAATAATATCTTTACCAATAATTACACCACCTGTGGGAAAATCAGGTCCAGGTATGTGCTTCATTAAATCTTTAATCTTTATATCTTTGTTATCAATTAAAGCTAATGTACCATTAATAATCTCTCCTAAATTATGAGGCGGAATACTTGTCGCCATACCAACAGCAATACCCCCAGCTCCATTTACTAATAAATTTGGAAATTGCGCAGGTAATACAGATGGCTCTTTTTCTGTTTCATCATAATTACTTTTAAAATCAATTGTATTTTTTTCAATATCATCAATTAAAAATTGTGAGACTTTTGATAATCTCGTTTCTGTGTATCTCATAGCGGCTGCTGGATCACCATCTATAGATCCAAAATTTCCTTGACCATCCACGAGAGGTAAGCTCATTGAAAAATCTTGGACCATACGAACTAGAGCGTCATAAACTGATTGATCACCATGCGGATGATATTTACCAATTACATCTCCAACTATTCTTGCAGATTTTCTAAATTGTTTCGACCAATCATAACCACCCTTATACATTGCATATAATATTCTTCTATGTACAGGTTTTAAGCCATCTCTAACATCTGGTAGGGCTCTACTAACAATGACACTCATCGCATACGATAGATAAGATGAACTCATCTCATCATGCATTGAAATTAGTTTTATGTTTTTATCTTTAGAAACTTCGTTTTTTTCCATAATGATTAGAATGGAATATCGTCGTCCATATCATTTTGTACTTGAGATAAATCCTCAGTATTATTTGATGCTTGCGAATTGTCATTAGCTATACCACCACCTGAATTTCCACCTCCAAGCATAGTTAGAGATGAATTATAACCTTGTATAACTACTTCGGTTGAATATTTGTCTTGTCCTGATTGTTCATCCTTCCATTTTCTTGTTGAAATTTGACCTTCAACATAAACTTGAGCACCTTTTTTGAGATATTGTTGAACAACATTTACTAAACCCTCATTAAATACAACTATACGGTGCCATTCAGTTTTTTCTTTTTTTTCACCTGTATTTTTATCTTTCCATGATTGGCTTGTTGCAAGACTTAATCTTGCAACGCTTTTTCCATTAACCATTTGCTTGATTTCGGGATCTGCGCCTAAACGACCAATTAAAAGTACTTTATTTAAACTTCCAGCCATAATATTTTAATATTTATTTTATTAGTTAATTAATTTATATCACAATTTTACTCTGAATATTAATTTTATTAGGCCAATGCAACAAAAATTATGATTAAAAAGATAGTTATAAAGGGAGCAAAAGAACATAATTTAAAAAATATATCTTTAGAAATTCCAAAGGATAAATTTATTGTAATTACCGGACTATCTGGGTCAGGAAAATCTTCATTAGCTTTTGATACAATTTATGCAGAAGGGCAAAGAAGATATGTCGAAAGTTTATCCGCGTATGCGAGACAATTTTTAGATAAAATGAAAAAGCCAAATGTAGATCTTATAGAGGGATTAAGTCCCGCGATATCAATAGAGCAAAAAAATACATCCAAAAATCCTAGATCTACAGTTGCAACGGTTACCGAAATTTATGATTATATGAGGGTGTTATATGCTAGAGCTGGTATTCCATATTCGCCTTTCACTGGTAAACCAATTGAGTCACAAACGGTTAGTCAAATAGTAGATAAGATTAAAAAATTACCAAAAAAATCAACTATTTATCTTTATGCACCTGTAGTCAGAGGAAGAAAAGGTGAATATAAAAAAGAGATTTTAAATTATAAAAAAAGAGGTTTTAGAAAAATCAAAATTGATGATGTTTTATATGATATTGAAAAAGTTCCAGAGTTAAATAAGAAAATTAAACATGATATTTCAATACTTGTTGATAGAATAGTTCTAAACTCATCTTTAGGAAATCGACTTGCAGAAGGTATAGAGACTTCAATACAGCTAGCTAATGGGCTCTTATTTGTTGAATATGAAGATGAAACTTTACCAAAAAAATTCAGAAAAATAGAAAAGTTGATTTTTTCAACAAAATTTGCGTGTCCTGAAAGTGGATTTACCATAGAAGAAATTGAACCAAGATTATTTTCTTTCAATAGTCCATTTGGTGCTTGTGAGGAATGCGAGGGTATCGGAATAAAGCTTAATGTTGATCCAAATTTAGTTATACCAAATGAGAAAAAAAGTATAATTGATGGTGCAATCGAACCCTGGGCAAAAACAACAACATTGTATTATGCTCAAACATTAAGTTCTTTAGCAAAGCATTATGGATTTTCTCTAGAAGAAAAATGGTCAAAATTACCAAAAAAGATAAAAGATATTATCCTTTATGGATCTGATGATGAGGAAATAAAATTTACGTATGACGATGGTTACGAGAAATATTCACATAAAAAAACTTTTGAGGGTGTAATAAACAACTTAGAAAGAAGATACCTAGAAACAGATAGTGATTGGAAAAGAGAGGAAATTGCTCAATATCAATCAGATACCAAATGTGAAAGGTGTAATGGTCATAGATTAAAAGATGAAGCATTATGCGTAAAAATTGATGGTCTTCATATAAGTGAGGTTACAGAAAAATCAATTTCAGATGCTGCAATTTGGTTTGATAATTTAAAGAATAATTTAGACAAAAGACAAGTTAAAATCGCAGAACATATTTTAAAAGAAATTAACGAAAGATTAAATTTTTTACTTAATGTTGGTCTTGATTATCTAACTCTTTCAAGAGAGTCTGGAACTTTATCTGGTGGTGAAGCACAAAGAATAAGATTAGCATCACAAATCGGTTCTGGTTTAACAGGAGTTTTATATGTTTTAGATGAACCATCAATAGGTCTTCATCAAAAAGATAATGTAAAACTTATCAATGCTTTAAAAAGATTAAGAGATTTAGGTAATACAGTTATAGTAGTTGAACATGATACTGAAACAATGGAGAATGCAGATCATATAATTGATCTTGGACCTGAAGCTGGTAACAAAGGTGGTGAAGTTGTTGCGGCAGGTTCAATAAAAGAAATAAGTCAAAATCAAAATAGCATTACCGGAAAATATCTATCTAATAAATTTAAAATAAATGTGCCATCAAAAAGAAGATTAGCTAAGAATGGAAGATTTTTAGAAATTACAGGTGCAACTGGAAATAATCTTAATAATGTGAACTTAAAAATTCCATTAGGAAGTTTAACTTGTGTAACAGGAGTATCTGGTAGTGGAAAATCTACTCTTGTGTTACAGACTCTGTACAACGCTTTAAATCTTACACTAAATAATAACAAATCAAGAAAAATTCCAAAACCCTTTAAGGGTTTTAAGGGAACAGAGTTAGTTGATAAGATAATCGATATTGACCAATCACCTATCGGAAGAACTCCTAGATCTAATCCCGCAACCTATACAGGTGCATTTGGTCCTATAAGAGATTGGTTTACTGGATTGCCTGAGTCAAAGTCTAGAGGTTATAAACCTGGAAGATTTTCATTTAACGTTAAAGGTGGAAGGTGTGAAGCATGTGAAGGAGATGGTGTTATTACTTATGAAATGCACTTTTTGCCAGATGTTTATATTCAATGTGACGAATGTAAAGGCACTAGATACAACAGGGAAACTCTGGAAATTAAGTTTAAAGATAAAAGTATTGCTGATGTTTTGAATATGACTGTCGATGAGGGATGTGAATATTTTGAAAATATATCAAATATTAAAACAAAATTACTAACATTAAAGAAGGTTGGTTTAGGGTATATTAAAATTGGCCAACAAGCTACAACTCTATCAGGAGGTGAAGCTCAAAGAATTAAGTTAGCTAAAGAATTATCAAAAAGATCTACAGGAAGAACAATGTACATACTAGATGAGCCAACTACTGGTTTACATCAACATGACATAAAAAAATTACTTGAAATTCTCCATACATTTGTGGCTCTAGGAAATACTGTTGTTGTAATTGAACATAATTTAGATGTAATTAAAACAGCAGATTATATTGTAGATATGGGACCCGAAGGTGGTGTCAAAGGTGGAAAAATTATCGCAGAAGGAAAGCCAGAGGAAATTTGTAAAATTAATGAGAGTTACACTGGAAAATTTTTGAAACCACTTTTAAACTAAGAAAAAATCATTGTTAAACTTAATCAAAATTAGTATATTTAAGTATGGATAAATTATTAGCCTCTCTACCAAGAACAATACACGCTTCGCTAGCCTTAGCTGTGATTGTTTTTTTTGGATTATTCTATCAAAATGATGGATTTAGTTTTGATAGACTTTTCTGGTCATGGTTGACAAGATTTTTTCACGTCGTGGTAGCTATAATGTGGATAGGTCTGTTGTGGTATTTTAATTTTGTACAAATTCCAAACATGAGTAAAATTCCAGATGAACAAAAGCCAGCAATTGGTAAAGTTATTGCTCCAGCTGCTCTTTTTTATTTTAGATGGGCAGCAGCACTTACAATTTTGTCAGGATTTATATTAGCATGGTTAAATGGATATCTTCATGACGCGATGACTTTAAGTATAGGCTCAGGGGTGCCAAAACACACTGCTATTGGAATTGGGATGTGGCTGGGTGTGGTTATGGCTTTTAATGTATGGTTTGTAATTTGGCCTAATCAGAAAAAAGCTTTAGGTATAGTAGAATGTGAACCTGAGGTAAAAGCAAAATCAGCTAAAACAGCAATGTTGTTTTCAAGAACAAATACTTTGTTATCTCTACCGATGCTACTTTCAATGGTAGCTGCTCAAAATTTATATTAGTTTTTATCTTCTCTAAGGACTGTTTTTTGAGACACATTTAGTCTTACTAACACTGTGTTTGCAATATAAATTGATGAATAAGTCCCAAAAATTACCCCGAATATCATGGCTAAAGAAAAACCTTTCAAAACCTCACCGCCAAAAAAGAATATTGAAAGCAACGCTAATAGAGTCGTTACAGAAGTTATCAAAGTACGAGACAAAGTTTCGTTAATAGAGATATTTGTTAGCTCAAAAATTTTAATATCAGAATATTTTCTTAAATTTTCTCTTACTCTATCGAAAATAACAACCGTATCATTCATTGAATAACCAACTATTGTGAGTACAGCTGCAATTATTGAAAGATTAATCTCTAGGCCCAATAAAGAAAAGAGACCAAGTGTAACAATGACATCATGAAATAGAGCTACTATGGCACCTAAGCTAAATTGCCATTCAAATCTTATCCAAATATATACAAGCATCAAAAACAAAGCTACTGATATTGCAATAACACCTGATCTTAATAATTCAGCACTAACTTTAGGGCCAACATTTTCTACTCTTCTGAAATTGAAGCTGTTCCCGAATGATTTATCTAAATTCTTCTTAATTTCTTCAATTACATTTTTATTTTCATTATTTTCAAACTTAATCAAAAAATCAGTCTCATTACCAAAGTTTTTAACAGATACATCACCCAAATTCATTTGACTTAAATTATCCCTTAGTGAGGAAACATTAATCTTACTGTCTGTAGATCTTAATTCAATAAGAGTTCCACCTTTAAAATCTATTCCAAAATTTAAACCTTTAAACGTAAGTAATAATAAAGAAACAATTACTAAAGATACTGAAAGAATATTAAATTTATTATAATATTTGTTAAAGGCTATCATCTAAATCAGTCCCTCTTTTTCTTTATTTTTTGATACATACAAAACGGTCAACAATCTTGCTATAAAATAGACAGTGAATAATGTTGTAAATATCCCAATTCCTAGTGTTAATGAAAAACCTTTAATTGGACCTGATCCCATAAAGAATAAAATAATCGCTGCTAATAAAGTAGTAATATTCGCATCTAATATAGCAGTTCTGGATTTTGTATAACCACTATCAAATGCTATTAAATTATTTTTTTCACTCTTTAACTCTTCTTTAATTCTTTCAAAAATTAGAACATTTGCATCAACAGCCATACCCACGGTAAGAATTATTCCTGCTATACCAGGTAATGTTAAAGTTGCTTCAAAAATAGTTAGTATTCCAACTAATATGAAAAGATTTAATATTAAAGCAATATTAGTGATGATTCCAAAGATTTTATATTTAACAAAAATATAAAGTATGACCAATATAAAACCAATTAACAAAGCAATCATTCCTGCGTTTATAGAGTCCTGTCCTAAATCTGGACCAACAGTTCTTTCTTCAATAATATTTAGAGGGGCAGGTAATGCACCTGATCTTAAAAGTAAGGCAAGATCAGTTGCTGATTGAAATGTAAATCCTCCACTGATTTGGCCAGAACCGGTAGCAATTGTGTCTCTGATAACTGGAGCGCTAATAACTTTTCCATCCAAAACTATAGCTAATCTTTTACCAATACCTGTAGAGGTGGCTTTACCAAATCTTTTTGCTCCTACCCTATCCAGTGAAAAGGTCACAACAGTCTCATTGTTTTCTGTATCCATTCTTGGTTGAGCATCTAAAAGATTTTCACCACTTAGTATAATTCTTTTACTAACTATTGCTTCCTCGGTACCATCTTCAAATTCTAATTTTTCTGCACCGAATGAACCTTCTGTATCATTCGTAACAAATCTAAATGTTAAATTTGCAGTTTTTCCAAGTAAAGATTTTATTCTCATTGGATCATCTAAACCTGGTAACTCAACTAATATTCTATCATTACCTCTTTTTAAAATATTGGGTTCATTTGTACCGATTTCATCTATCCTTCTTCTAACTATTTCTAGCGCTTGATCTTGAGATGATGTTTTTAGATTAATAATTCCTTGCTTTGAGAAAGAAACCTTAAAAAAATTATTTTCCTCAACTATATCTAATTGATGTGATTTAAATCTTTGATAATAAGGATTTAATTCACTTTCTTCTGACGCAAATTCATCCAAGATAGTTTGTTTTGAATTTTCATCTGAAGTAAATGATAAGGTCTGATTTGAAAGTTTAAAATTTGTAATTTTTACATTTTTTTCTTTAAAAAAATTTCTTATCGTAACTGTTAAATTTTGAAGTTTTTGCTCGATTACTGGATCATTATCAATTTCCAGCAAAAGATAAGATCCTCCTTGTAGATCTAAACCTAAATTAATTTTTTTATTTAATATTTTGTTATCAAAATTAAAAAGGTTTGATAAAGCAAATATAATAAAAAGTAAGGAAATTAAAGTAATAAAAATAATTCTTAGTTTTGAAAAATATAACACTTTAAATTCAAAAAAATTATTTTTTTACTTCTTGAGAGTTCATTAGACTTTGAACACCAGTACCTCTAATCACCTCAACTGTTACGTTGTCAGCAATCTCTACTTCAATTTTATCATTATCTACAACTCTAGAAATCGTTCCTGTAATACCACCAGACGTTACAATTTTGTCACCTTTTTTTAAGCTCTCAACCATAGCTTTATGTTCTTTAACTTTTTTTTGCTGAGGTCTTATTAAGAAAAAATAAAAAATAACAAAAATTAAAATTAATGGTATAAATTGTCCTATTCCTGCACTATCCATAAAACTCCTTAATTAAAATTGATTATTTATACTATCTAAAAGATTAAAACAACTTTATTTGACAGAAATTTTTTCCAAATTGTCCATATACGGTCTTAAAACTTTTGGAATTATTATTGAACCATCTTTTTGTTGATAATTTTCTATAACTGCTATTAAAGTTCTACCCACAGCTAGACCACTCCCATTTAAAGTACCAACATAAAGAGTTTCTTTTTTCTGATTCTTATATCTCGCTTTCATTCTCACAGCTTGAAAAGTTGAACAAGATGAACAAGAAGAAATTTCTCTATATTTTTTCTCTGAAGGTAACCAAACTTCAATGTCATAAGTTTTTTCAGCACTAAATCCCATGTCACCGCTACATAGGATCATTTTTCTGTATGGTAATTCTAATAGATCTAAAATTGATGTTGCACATTTCGTCATTCTCTCAAGTTCTTCTAGACATTTTTCTTGTTCGACGATACTAACCATTTCAACTTTGTAAAACTGATGCTGTCTAATCATACCTTTTGTATCTTTGCCATAACTACCTGCCTCTTTTCTGAAGCATGGTGTAGATGCAACAAATCTCATTGGTAGATCTTTTTGATTAATCATCTGATCTTTAACAATATTAGTTAAAATCACTTCTGCAGTAGGTATCAAAAACTTTCTTTCCCCATTATCATCTAGTTTGATTTCAAATTGATCATTTTCAAATTTAGGAAGTTGACCTGTACCAAACATTGTACTTTCAGAAGCGAACAAAGGTGGTGAAATTTCTTCATAACCATTTTTTAATATGTGCGTATCTAGCATGAAATTTGAAATAGCCCTTTCTAATAAGGCCAGTTTATTTTTTACGAATACAAACCGTGCACCTGTAGTTTTAGTGGCTAGGTCAAAATCAAGCATTCCAAGTTTTTCACCTAATTCATAATGTGATAAGGGTTTAAAATCAAAATTTGGTATTTGACCCGATTTCATTATTTCTACGTTATCATTTTCATCTTTTCCATTCGGAACATCTTTATGAGGAATATTTGGGATAAATGATAAAATTTTATCTAGTTGGTCTTTTATTATTTTTTGCTGTTTCGATATTTCGTTTATTTCATTTGAAATTTCTTTTGATTTTTTAAATAATTTTTCATCTTTAGATTTTGAAATTTCTTTTTTTTCATTTTCCAAAGACTCTTTTTTTTGGATAAAATTTCTATTTTTTATATCTAAGTCTTTAAGTTCATTAAAATCTATTTTAAGAAATCTACCTTTTAGCGCGTTTTTAAAATCATCGAAATTTTTTCTTATTTCCTTTAAGTTATGCATTAGAATCTTTAAATTTCTTATCCTCTATAAACTTTACAGAAAAAATTGATAATTCATATAAAATTAATAATGGAATCGCTAAACCAATTTGGGTTATAGGGTCAGGTGGTGTTAATAATGCTGCTGCTGCAAAAATTATAACTACAACGTATTTTCTTCTTTTCTTTAAAAATTCAGAATCAACAACACCAATTCTAGCTAGTAAACTTAAAACCACAGGTAATTGAAAACTTATACCAAAAGCGAAAATAAGTTTCATGACTAATGATAAATACTCATTTACCTTAGCTTCAAGTTGTATCGGTAAATTTGTGGATAAACCTGTGCTTTCAAATGATAAAAAAAACTTTATCGCTAAAGGCATTATCAAATAATAAACTAACATTCCTCCAAGAAAAAAAAGCACTGGAGTTAATATTAGATAAGGTAATATTGCATGTTTTTCATGTTTATATAAACCAGGCGCTATGAATTTCCAAATTTGCATAAGTATAAACGGGCAAGTGACAAAGAATGCTGTAAAGAAAGAAATCTTTAGATATGTTAAAAAGGTTTCTTGAAGAGCGGTAAATATTAATCGTCTGTCAGTTCCATCATCTTTAACGGCTTGAGCGAAAGGATCTACTAAAAAACCATATAAATGTTCTGCAAAAAAATAACATCCAACAAAAAAAACAATTAGAAAAATAAAACTATGTATAAGTCTTTTTCTTAGTTCAGCTAAATGGCTTACAAAACCACCCTCTTTATCATTCTGACTCATGTTTTTTTTCTTCTTTTTTTTCTATTTTATCATTTTCAATATCAATATTTGAAACTTCATTTTGGACATTATTGATATAATTCTTAATTGTACCAATCCATGAGCCAACTTTTTTTAACATTATTGGGAAATCTTTTGGTCCAAGAACAACAATGGCTATTGCTACGATAATTAAAATCTCAAACCAACCAATAGTAGGCATGTGATTTAATCTTTTTTGTTATTATCTTGATTATCTTCGGAAATATTTTTAGGTTCGTTGTCATCAGTAACATCTGATGCCATACCTTTTTTAAAGCTTTTAATTCCTTTAGCAACATCTCCCATCAAACTTGAGATCTTACCTCTTCCAAAAAGTAAAACTACAAGTATAACAACAATTGCTATCTGCCAAATTCCTATGCTCATAGAAAAGTTATATATCTTTTACTCTCAATTTAAAAGTGACTTTTTTTAACCTAAGTTATGAATTCTTATTTTTCTCCTCAGAGTCTAAAGAGCTGCTTAGCATTTCATCAATATTCGAATAAATATCCTCTTTTTTACCATCTTGTTTCTCTTTATAAAATTTACCAGTTCCAAAAATTGCATTATCAATATTTGTACTATCGATAAGACCAGCGGCACCCAATTCATCAACAGTTGGTAAATCGGATAACTTTTGAAGATTAAAATGACTTAAAAAATCATCAGTCGTGACATATTGAATTGGTTTTCCGGGGACATCTTTTCTACCACCTGGTTTTACCCAGTTTAACTCCATCAAAATTTCAAGAGTATTTGTACCAAATGCAACACCTCTAATTTCCTCAATTTCAGCACGCGTTACTGGTTGATGATAAACAATGATTGCAAGTGTTTCAATTGCAGCTCTTGATAATTTTTTTTCAACAGTTTTTTCCTGTTTCATAATTTCAGAAAGATTTGGCGATGTTCTAAATGACCATTTTTTTGAGATACACACTAAATTAATACCTCGATTAGAATATTCGTTTTGTAATTTTAATAAAATTTTTTCGACATTAGTTTTTTTTGAAATCTTATTTTCTATAGTTTCAATATCAAGTGGCTCAGCAGCTGCAAAAACTATTGCTTCAATTTCTTTTTCAATCGAGGATAATTTATTAGGAAAATCAATAACATTATCTTTTTTTGTAATTTTTTTATTCATTATTTTTCCTTAATAAAAATATCATCAAATAAATTTTCTTGTTTAATTTTTAAATTACCTTCTTTAACAAGTTCAAGTGATCCTGCAAATATACCTGCTGTACCAGTTTTTTTGTACTTTGTAACACTCTTAAAATTTTTAGGTATCAAGTCCTCTAATTTTTTCCAATCTGTTAATTTTCCAAAAAAATCTCTGATTCTTTTAATCCCCTCTTCAGTTGTAAAAACAGGGAGTTTAGGAATATTTATTTTTTGAAAATCTTTAGTCATAATAATAGTTGAATATGTTTTTAGTAATTCAAATAAATTTACTTTAATTTCACTGTTATAAATAGGTCTAATACCTGCTCTAACACCTCTGGTTCTGATTTCACGACCTAATCTTTTACGCTTTAACATTTGCTCTGATAATAATCTGATTAATTCTAATTTTTTAAGTTGGAGTTTTAATTTTTCTGCCACTTCTTGAACTTTAAACTCCTCCTCAGGTGTTCCAGGTAAAAGAAGTTTAGATTTCAAATAAGCAAGCCATGTGGCCATAAGTAAATACTCAGAGGCGGACTCTAGATTTAGATTTTTTTGTTTTGTTATAAAATCATGAAATTGATCTGCTAGTTTTGTAACAGAAATATTTTCTAAATTCACTTTTTGAGATTTTGCAAGGTCTAACAATATATCTAATGGACCGTTATAATTTTCAATATCAACACTAAAAAGTGAGGAATCATTTTCTGTCATAAGCGAATACTAACTTATTATCTTATAAAATTGTGATGTTTTTTTTATTACAAATTTGCTTATGAAAGGTGAATTTTCAGCAACAATTTCCATCTCATTTTCTTTGGCATTACAATGTAAAACAAGATTACAACCAGCATTAAACGCATTGATTGTATTTTCTTTAATTTTACCTTTTAAACTTTTCATTGATATATCGTCAGAAATCAAAATATTCTTAAAACCTATTTTATTTCTTATTAATTTTATCATTTTTTTAGAATGCGTTACTGTGTTTTTTAAATCGACCTTTTTGAATATGATGTGGGCTGTCATTGCAAAAAAGGAATTTTTTCTTTTGAAAGGAAAAAAATCATTTTTTAATAAGTAATCTAATTTTTTATTAATTACGGGCGTAAAATGGTGGCTATCAACTTTTGCTAAACCATGTCCTGGTATATGTTTAATAACAGTTCCTACGCCATTATTATGGTGATAGTTGATACAATAATCGCCAATTTTTGAAACTATTTTGGGATTACTAGAGAAAGATCTGTCTCCAATAATTGATGATGAACCTTTCTTTCTAAGATCTAAAACAGGACAAGTATTAATATTAACTCCTATCAATTTTAATAAATATGAAGTTTTATCAATAAATAGTTTATAGAAAAAATTAAATTCCTTAGGTTTTTTTATAAACTTTTTGCCAAAAAATTCAGATGTTAAATTTTCAAAAGATATAATATTTTTAAGTCGGTTTACTCTACCACCTTCTTGATCAATTAAGATTGGATATTTATTATCATTAAAGATCTTGCGTATAGACGTAGTTAATTGTTTTGCCTGTTTAATATCTTTTATGTTTCTAGTAAATAAAATTACTCCCCATGGCTTATATTTTCTTAGAAAATTCTTTTCTCTGAGGTTAAGTTTTGTTGATTTTATACCAATAATAAAAGATCTTCTGTTATTCATTAATCTAGAAGTTTCCAAAAATTAAATTTTTTCTTTTTATCTTTATTAGATTTCTCTACATATTGGATAATATCTTTAGTATCATTTTCTAAAACTGGCAATTTTTCGGAATAAATATCAATTTTTTTTTCAATATTGCTCAAAGATCTAAAAGAATTTTTTTTATTATCATCTGAAAAATAATACTTACCTGTAAAAAAAATAAAGAAACTGATAAATAATAAAAATATTAAATATTTAATCTCTTTTAGCATCACATTTTATCTGGCGTAGACACTCCAACTATATTCATCCCAGATTTTACTACATTGGAAATAGCTTTTAGGAAAATTAATTTATCATCAGTTATTTTTTTTTGATCATTGATAAATCTTTTGTCTGGATTTTCCTTGCCTAAATTCCAATATGAATGAAATAAAGAGGCTAATTCATATAAATAGGTCGGTATTCTATGCGGCTCAAGCTTATTACAAGATACATCAATACACTTGGGCCATTCAGATAATTTTTTTAAGATTTTTATTTCATCTTTGGAATATTCAAAATCGTACTTAGTAATATCTAGATCTGAATTTAAATCTTTATCAAGATGTCTATATACTGAACATATTCTTGCATAACAGTATTGAACATAATAAAGGGGGTTATCTTTTGATTTTTCTATAACGTTATCAAAATCAAAATCGAGTTCAACATCACTACTTCGATTTAGCATTATAAATCTTGTTGCATCTTTTCCTACCTCATTAATTAAATCATCTATAGTTATATAGTCCCCTTTTCTTTTAGACATTTTAAAGGGTTTCTTATCTTTAATAAGTTTAACAAGTTGGCTAACTTTACAAATTAATCTATCTTTAGAGTTTGATAAAGCTTCAACAGATGATGAAATTCTTTTTATATAACCAGCATGATCTGCGCCTAAAATATTAATAAGCCTATCAAATTTTCTGTCTAATTTATTTTTGTGGTATGCAACATCACTTGCAAAATAAGTCCAAGCACCATCAGATTTTTGTAATGCTCTATCTTTGTCATCTCCAAAATCAGTTGATCGGAAAAGTAACTGCTCGCGTTCAAACCAATTACTGTCATCTTCACCCGCGGGTGCCTTTATTTTTCCTTTATAAACAAATTTGTTTTTTTGAAGAAATTTAACAACTTTTTCCACTTCTTGATTTTCAACTAATTTTTTTTCACTGACAAAGTTATCATGATTAATACCAAGACTTTTAAGATTACTTTTGATTAATTTTAATGCTTCGTTAATAGCTAAAGAGGTTAATTCTTTAGATATTTTATCAAAATTTTTAAAATCAATATTTTTATTTAAGTTTAAAATGTTTTGAGCAAAGTCAATTAAATAGTCTCCAGGATATAAATCTTCATTATCTATTGGAAAAGGTTCATTAAAAGAAATCTCTCTTATTCTATAATAAACTGACTTTGTAAAATTTATAATCTGATTACCGTAGTCGTTTATATAATACTCTTTTGTAACTTTATTATTATTAAATAATAAGAGATTGGCCATCACATCGCCTAATATTGCTCCTCTACAATGACCAACGTGTAAAGGTCCTGTTGGATTAGCAGATACAAATTCTATTAGGTAATTTTTTTTAATATTTTTATTTGTTCCAAAAGAATTAGAATTTTTAATTACTTCTTTAATAAAGTTTGTCCAAAAAATGGGTTTAAATTTAATATTGATAAAACCAGGTTTAACAACTGATATATCCTCAATAAACTTATCCTCTTTTTTGATTTTTTCTGCCAAAATTGAAGCCAGATCTGATGGAGATTTATTATTAATCTTAGAAAGGACCATTGCTACATTGGTAGAAATATCACTATCAAATTTTGAAGGTGGAATTTCAGCAGTTATCCCGTTTAGTGAATCTGGTAAAATTAAATCTCCATTTGAAGATAGTGTTGAAAGGATTTCTTTTATTTTATCTAAATACTGTTCAAAAATATTCATTTAAAGTTTTTGTGAAGGTTGATTGCATATCTGTCTGTCATTCCTGATATAAAATCTGAAATTGCTCTATATTTATCCTTTGAGAGATGATCTTTTGAAATAAATTTTTTAGGGTTTTTTTGTATTTTATTAAACAGTTTTTTAATTATTAATTTGCCATTATCGTTTTTTTTCAGAACTGCATTATTATTATACATCTTTGTTTTTAAAAAAAATCTTATTTCATCCACAGAATCTTTGACTTTTTCAGAAAAATCTACCATTGTTAAATTTGCTTTAGTAATATCTTTATAATTTTTTATTTTGTTAATCTTCAAATTAGTTTTGGTATTTTTAATTAAATCTCTTATCATTTGATCAATAGAGTCTCTTATAATCTGATATGTTGCAATTTTATAGTTTTGTTTGTTTATCTTTTTTTTATATTTTTTATAAATATCTTTAAAAAAGTTAATTTCAATTAACTCCTCTAGTTTAAATAAATTTGCATTTATACCATCTTGAATATCATGATTGTTATAAGCTATATCATCTGAAATAGCTGAAACTTGAGCTTCTATTGATGGATAAGTCTCAAAATTAATCTTATGATTGAATTTTTTTACCCCAATAAGACTATCAACTAAATCTAATTCATAAACAGGACCATTATGCTTAAGCAATCCCTCTAAGGTTTCAATTGAAAGATTTAATCCACTATACTTAAGATATTTATTCTCCAAAAACATAACCACACGAAGAGTTTGTAAATTATGATCAAAGCCTCCATAATCTTCCATACATTCATTAAGAGAGTCCTCACCAGCATGACCAAAAGGTGGATGGCCCAAATCATGTGCCAAACTTAAGGTTTCAGCTAGATCTTCATTCAATTCAAGATATCTTGCAATAGATCGTGCGATTTGAGCAACTTCCATTGAATGGGTTAATCTTGTTCTGTAATGATCACCTTCTGTGTTTACAAATACTTGTGTCTTGTGTTTGAGCCTTCGAAATGAGGCGCTGTGAACTATTCGATCTCTATCTCTTTGAAATGGCGATCTATATTTTGATACAGATTCTTTGAATATTCTTCCTTTGCTTTTAGTAAGAGCAATCTTTGAGTATTTTTTCATCCTTTAAAATTAAAATTTAAGTATTATATTAGTAATACCAGTGATCAATAATGATTAAAGAAATTAAATTTACTGATAAGGCTCTAAAACAGATCAATGTTTTGCTGTCTAAAAAAGACAAAGGGTCGTTTTTTAGAATCGCTATCAAAGGTGGTGGTTGCTCAGGCTTCCAATATGAATTTACTTTTGACAAAGAAAAAGCAGCCGATGATTTAAATTATGAAAATATATTGATAGATAAAACCTCTGCAGATTTATTAAAAGGATCAGAAATAGACTATGTTTCTGAATTAATTGGTGAACAATTCAAAATAACTAATCCGCAAACAAAATCTTCTTGTGGTTGTGGTGTTTCGTTTTCTCTTTAATGATTATTTCCTCGTGGAATGTAAATTCTGTACGGGCGCGTATTGAAAATATCAAAAGTTATCTTCTCAAGTACAAACCTGATGTTGTGATGATGCAAGAAATTAAAACTGAGGATGTAAACTTTCCCTATGACGATTTTTCCTCAATGGACTATGAAAGTCATGTATTTGGTCAAAAAAGTTATAATGGTGTTGCTATTATTTCAAAAGGAAAATTAAAAAATATCAAAACAGACTTAATCAAAGATAAGTTAAAACAATCAAGAATAATTTCAGCTGAACTTGAACACAAAAAGAAAAATATTCAATTAATCAATATCTATACGCCAAATGGTAATCCTGTTGATACTGAAAAATATGATTACAAAAAAAAATGGCTCGATGATTTAATTAAACAATTAAAAGCTTTAACTAAAAAAAATCAAAATATAATTCTTGGTGGTGATTTTAACATTATTCCTGCAGCAGAGGATGTCTATAATCCAAAAAGCTTTGAGGACGATGCTCTATTTAGATTGGAAATAAGAAAAAAATTAAGAGAAATGATTAATCTAGGTTTTAATGATGTTTATAGACATTTTAATGAAACTAAAGAAGGATATACCTTTTGGGATTACATGAGAGGTGCATGGCAAAAAAATAATGGAATGAGAATAGATCATTTTTTAGTTTCAAATTCTTTAATAGATCAAGTTAAAGGAATTAATATTAATAAAGATCCAAGAGGCCGTGAAAAACCATCAGACCATACACCAATAGAAATTACTTTAGCTTAAAGATTTTATTTTATTAACCAGCTCTTCATTAATATGACGAGGGCCTTTATCTAATCTATTTTTATGTCTTCTCTCTCCTGGAAGTCTAACTCCTTCAAATGATTTCATTTTATTAAAAAATTCATCAGCGTGTTTTTGCCAATCAGTTCCAGAAGTTTTATCAGGTGAAATTGCAAGAATAAATTCTCCACCACTAGGAGGTCCGCCGTCATTATTATCTTTTGCGGCTGTCTCAAAACTAAAATTATCACCAACTAATGCGCCAGCCATTAGTTCTACCATCATTGCTATGGCAGAACCTTTATACCCCCCAAAAGGAAGTAGTACACCACCATCAGCTATTGCTCCTGGGTCAGTTGTTTCTTTACCATCCTTAGTTAAACCAGTTCCAAGTGGAACTTTATGCCCTTCTCTTTTAGCAACTTGAACTTCACCCATTGCCATTGATGCAGTTGCCATATCGTAAACTACAGGAGTTTTTCCTGGTCGTGGCCATGCAAAAGAAATTGGATTTGTTCCAAACAAAGGTTTGATAGCTCCAGCAGGTGCTACAGCAGGCTTGTATGATGTGCAAGCAAAGGCAACTAAACCTTCCTCTGCTAATTTTTCTGTTTCAGGCCACATTGCAGCCATATGATGAGAATTATTTATAGCAAGTACGGCCACTCCATTTTCTTTTGCAGCTTTTGCTAATTCAGGTAGTCCTTTATTTAAAACTACAGGGGCTAAACAATTATTCCCTTGAACTTTTATTACTGATGCTGAAATTTTTTTTACCTCAGGTTTTCCTTTACCATTAATTTTTCCGCTTTTTAAACCACTCACATATGCAGGCAACCTAAACAAACCATGAGATAAAGATCCATCTCTTTCAGCATTTCTTATTAAATCAGAAAGAATAGATGCTGTTTCATCATCACAGCCATTAGCTAGTAAAGTTTTTTTAGCTAAATCAAAAATTTCATCTAATGTAAGGGAAACTGTACTCATCCCATTATTAGATATTATTTATAACTAAAGATCAATTTTTATTCTAAATCATTGACGTCATTTTCACTTATTTCATCTATAGGTTTATGGATTTTCCAGTTTTGGGTAGATCCATCTATTGATCTAGCAGTTACTACTGTTTCTGTCGGAGGACAATCAGGTTCATGACAATTTAATTCAGCAATGCTTAAAATTGTACTTTCTGGTATTTCATATTTTTTTATAAAATAATTTTTTAAATCCTGAATTGCTTCTAAATTTGGTTTTTTTTTATTAAACATTTTTTATTTATCCCAAATTGAAGTCCATAAAATATTTCCATTCATGTCACCAATAAATATACTTGATTTATCATGAGTCATTGCGATTGCACTAACTTCAGAACCTGTGAAACTTCTAATTATTATAGTGTTATTTTCATTTTCAATTTGAGATAAAAAAACAGAACCATCACTCAAACCAGCAAAAATTGCTTTTTCATCAGGAAATGGTTCGATAAATGTAACTTGTTTATTTCCTATATAAGGAAGACAAATAGGTTTACGTCCCATTGGTCCTTCACCGTCAAAGGGCCAACATATTGCATCTATCGCTCCTGATGTTGCCAAGTAACTTGTATCACTAATGAATGCAAAACTTTTAACTTTTGAGCCATATCCTGACATAGCAAAATCAAGTTTATCTTTTAAACGCCAGCATCGAAGTACATTTTCTTGCATAGACGTTACCAAGTATTTACCATCTGGGCTAAAACTCACTTTGTTGTGAGAACCTTTCCAATCTAATTTTGTTGATTTCCATTTATTACTGTAATCTTTTTTCCAAATTGTAACACCTCCGTATCTAGATACAGCCAACCGTCTTCCTTTAGCATCAAATGCTAAACCTCCAATCGTACTATCATGATTTAAAGATTTTGGTTCTTTTTTATTTTTATCCCAATAATAAACTACCTTACCTGAGGAACAGACTAGTTTTCCATTATATGCTGCAACGTGGTCTACCCATCGTGAACCAAAGTTTGTAATTTCATTAATTTCTCCATTAAGTGAAATTTTTAAAAAATAACCATCATCACCACCAGTTAAAATACTATCACCATCCTTTGACATGCAAAGTATAACACCCTTATGAGCCTTTAAAGTTTTGTGTTTTTCTCCAGAACTGAAAATTCTAACAGTACCATCACCAAAACCAGCAGCTATATTATTACCAATTGAAACCGCGCAGGTAACTGGAACTCCAATTTCTAACTGAATTCCTCTTTGTTCAAATTTAGTTTTATCTAGCTCTGGAAATTGATTTAAATCAGTTGTCATTCTGATTTACAAGCTTCAAATCCCTCTTTTAAATTCATTGTATCTAAGTTACGTCCAATAAAAACTAGTCTAGAACTACGTTCTTTATTTTCGGGCCATTTTCCCATAGGAGAAGCATCCATCAACATATGAACGCCTTGAAATACATATCGATCATTTTCATCTTTAAAATCAAGTATTCCCTTAGTTCTCATAATATCTTGACCTTTTGTCTGTAAAAGTTTTCCAAACCAGTTTTGAAATTTTTCCATATCAAGGGGTGTATTAGATACGAATGATAAACTTGTAACATCATCATCATGTTCATGGTCATGATCTGACTCAAGAAAATCTGGTTCTACCTCTAAAATACGTTTTAAACTAAAAGCATCAAGATTAAGAATTTCCTTAAGTGGTGCTCCACATTTTGTAGTTTTAATAATTTTTGCAAAAGGATTAATTTTACGAATTCTCTTTGTCACTACCTCTATATTCTCATCTTTCACAAGATCTATTTTATTTAGTAATATTACATCACCAAAAGCAATTTGTTCCTCAGCTTCGTGATGATCCTCAATTTGTGAGCTTAAATGAACTGCATCTGCAACTGTAACAATTGCATCTAGCTTTGTTTTATTTGCTACATCTTGATCTACAAAGAAGGTTTGAGCCACAGGAGCTGGATCTGCTAAACCAGTTGTTTCAACTATAATTGCATCAAGTTTATCAGCTCGCTTCATTAAACCACTAAGTATTCTAATTAGGTCACCTCTGACTGTGCAGCATATACAGCCATTGTTCATTTCAAAAACTTCCTCGTCAGCATCCACTACAAGGTCATTATCAATACCTTGTTCACCAAATTCATTTACAATAACGGCGTATTTCTTGCCGTGCTGTTCCGTAAGAATTCTATTAAGAAGTGTAGTTTTTCCAGCACCAAGAAAACCTGTTAATACAGTGACCGGAACCTGTCTATCGGTTTCTTCCATTAATTAATTAACAGCCTTTAAAAGATTTAGACATATTGCCAATTAAATCGAAGTATAGATCTTTGCCAGGGTTAAGTGTTGCTCCTAATGGATCAATTACGCCTGTTGCAACGTTAGTGTCTTTTGCTACAGCCTTAATAATATCAGGGTTAAACTGTGGCTCTGAAAATATACAGCTTACTTTATCATGCTCAATTACTTCTCTAATTTCAGCCAATTGCTCAGCACCGGGCATAACATCTGTATTTACTGTAAATGCGCCTAAAATATTAACACCAAATCTCTCTTCAAAATATTGATACGCATCATGGAATACTATTGATTTAAAATCTTTATTTAATTCAGATTTTACTTTCTTAGTTAATTTATCTAAATCTTTATGTGCTTTTTTTAAATTTTCTTTATATTTGGCAGTATTTTTTGGATCATTCTCAATCAAGTGCTCTGCCATTTCGCTTAAAATAACTTTTGCATTCATTGGATCTAACCAAATGTGCGGATCGTACTCACCATGAGCATGTCCTTCATGTCCATGGCCGTGATCATCATGATCGTCTTCTTTATGACCTTCTTTGTCATGATCATGTTCGTCATGACCATGTTCTTTCTCTTTTTTATCATGATCGTGGTCATCATGATCGTCTTCTTTTTTAGCATGATCATCATGATCATCCTCTTTATGACCATGATCGTCATGACCTTCAAAAATATTTCTTTCTCTAAACTTAAGTTTGGTTATCCCTTTAATTTCCATTAATTCAATTTTTTCAGCTTTTTTTGCAATAGATTTTAATGGTTTTTCTAAAAAACTTTCTATGTCTTCACCTACCCAAAAAATAATATCTGCATTTTGGATCATTTTTGCATGTGATGGTTTAAGTGCAAATCCATGAGGTGATGCGTAGCCATCAACTATTAAATCTGGTTTACCAATACCGTCCATCAAATAGCTTGCGAGTGAATGAATTGGTTTTATTGATGCTACTACCTTAACTTCTGCATTAACAGGTGAAAAAATTGTTAGGAATGATAAAAGTGATATTAATAATGGGATTTTTTTAATAGTTTTCATAGTTTAATTTTTTTAGTTGTTATAATATAACACTATGTAATAATATAACGTTTATAAGTCAAGTGATATAATGAATGCTAATCAAAATATATTGGTCAAATTAAAAGACGCTGGTTTTAAAATAAACGATAAATGGCTCGTTCAAGGCGTTTCCCTTCAAGTTGAAAAAGGTAAAATAGTTACTTTAATAGGACCTAATGGATCAGGAAAAAGTACAACGGCTAAAATTGCTTTAGGAATTTATAAAAAAATTGAGGGAGAAGTAGAAAAATACACAAATAAAATTGGTTATGTTCCACAAAAAATTTCAATTGATTGGACTTTACCACTCAGGGTCAATGATTTTATGGTATTAACTGAAAGTTTAAAAAATGAAATAATTGATGAGGCACTATCATTAACTGGCGTTATTCATTTAAAAGATAAAAATTTAGGTGATTTATCGGGTGGTGAATTTCAAAGAGTATTGCTAGCAAGAGCTATATCAAAAAAACCAGAATTGTTAGTTCTTGATGAGCCAGTTCAAGGTGTAGATTTTACAGGTGAGATAGCTTTATATGAACTTATAAAGAAAATTTCTGATGAATTGAATTGTGGTATCTTATTAATTTCTCATGATTTACATACTGTAATGAGTGCTACAGACCATGTTGTTTGCTTAAATGGTCATGTATGCTGCTCAGGGACACCCATGGATGTCGCAAAAAATAATGAATATAAGGCTTTGTTTGGTGAACAAGCTTCACAGATATTATCAAGATATGAACATAGACATGATCATATTCATACTGATGAGGGTAAAATTAAGAAAAATTAAATGTTCGACGATTTTTTTATAAGAGCATTGGTGGCTGGAATTGGAGTTGCTTTCGTTACAGGGCCTCTTGGTTGTTTTGTAATTTGGAGAAGATTATCTTATTTTGGTGATACGTTAGCCCATTCGGCTTTATTGGGAGTAACATTAGCATTTACAATGGAATTTAATATTGCATTATCTGTATTTATAATCTCATCTTTAATTGCTTTAACATTAATACAACTTCAAAAAAGAACTAATCTTCCAGGAGATGCATTATTAGGGCTTTTAGCTCACTCATCTTTAGGCGTAGGACTTGTTGTTATTGGTTTCTTAACATTTATCAGATTTGACATTATGGGATTATTATTTGGAGATATATTAGCTGTTACAGTTGATGATCTATTAATAATATGGGTTGGAGGAGCAGTAATTCTGTTAATTTTGAAATTAATTTGGAAACCTTTATTCGCATCCACAGTAAACTATGAGTTAGCTGAAGCAGAAGGTTTAAATCCTGATAGAGCAAAAGCAATATTCACAATATTGATGGCTGCAATTATTGCTATATCAATTAAAATGGTTGGTTTGTTATTAATAACAGGAATGCTAATCATACCAGCTGCAATGGCTAGAAATATTTCGTCTAGTCCACAAAGAATGGTTATCTATTCAATCATTGGAGGTCTTCTGTCAGTAATTTTAGGATTATTTACATCCTTGGAATTTAATACCTCCTCGGGTCCATCAATTATAACGGCAGCATTATTTTTGTTCATACTTTCATTATTTAATATCAAACAATCAATTAAATTGAAAAACTAATGAGGAATCAGTAAAATGAATAAAATGCGCAAAGAACATAATCTCACCAAAAATCAGAAAATTATTTTTGATTTAATTGATAAATCATCTCAGCCACTTAAGGCCTACTCAATACTCTATAATGTTCAAAAAAAAGGTATTAAAGCTCCTCTACAAGTTTATCGAGCATTAGATAAGTTAGTTGAAATAGGTAAAATTCATAAAATTGAAAGTAGAAATGCCTTTATTGCATGTCATAATTCAAGTTGTCAGGTGGCTAAAGCTACTGCGTTTTCAATCTGTGAGATTTGTGAAAAAGTAACAGAAATAAGTAGCGCAGGTCTTTCCAAATACTTAGCAAACTTTAAAGACAAAGATGGTATGAAATACAGTAAATATAATCTTGAGTTTTTTGGTTTATGCAAAAAATGCACACTTAAATAAAATCATATCATTAATGATATTTTTTTAATAAAGTTAAATCATTAATGATATTTTTTACTTTAAAGATTGTTCTTGCTGCAATTATAATAGCATTCGCCAGTTGGCTTTCGGGTCAAAATCCA
This sequence comes from uncultured Pelagibacteraceae bacterium, assembly GCA_902541825.1. Classification (GTDB taxonomy): domain Bacteria; phylum Pseudomonadota; class Alphaproteobacteria; order Pelagibacterales; family Pelagibacteraceae; genus Pelagibacter. Next base: position 29,237 of record CACBRY010000005.1, read on the forward strand.
AAACTTGCAGGTTTTATTATTGCTTTGCCTCTTGTATCACTCATAGCTATAGCTTTTTCCTACTATGAACATAATGATATAGAAAAAACAATTCTTTTTACTAAGAGCATACTAGTAGCGGTGCCTGTGAGTTATTTATTTTTTTTACCCTTCTTTTTTGCAAAATCATTTAATATGAATTTCTTCCTAATTTATGGCACAGGCTTAGGATTTTGCGTTGTTGGTTTCTTTATTCATAAATATATAACAAATTTTCTCTAATACTGTTACATCTTAATAAATTTGTAACATTAATGTAATAATTAATAAGAAGGAGAAAATATGTTTATAAAAAAATATCTAAAGTGGATCAGTACTTTTTTAGTTTTAGTAGGAATACTTCTTACAAACTTAAATATATATCCTTTAAATATATATTTTCATGGATTGGGAGTTATTGGATGGACTATCGCTGGATTTGTTAGCAAAGATAAGGCGATACTCACTAACTTTGGATTACAAATTCCATTATTTGTTATTGGAATTTATAAGATTATTTTTTAAATGAAGAATATATTGTTTGTTTGCACAGGTAATTCAGCAAGAAGTATTATTGCTGAAAGTATAATAAATAACGAGTATGACGATATGTATAAAGGTTTTAGTGCTGGGAGTGATCCAACAGGAAAAATTAATGAAGATGTGAAGAATTATTTATTATCAAAACATTATGATCTTTCAAATTATAGATCTAAAAATTTTAATGAGTTTATTAATGGTCAAATTAAAATGGATTATGTGATTACAGTTTGTAATAATGCCAATAACGAAGTCTGTCCTATTTGGCCAAATAAAGATCAGATAATTCATTGGGATATAGAGGATCCTGTTAAATTACTTAATGAAACAAACGACTTAAATAAAAAAGATGAAATAATAGAAAATGTTTACAATAATATTCATAAAAGAATAAAGAAACTGCTTTATGAAAAATAAAAGCCGCTATTTTCTTGCTGAACTATTAGGAAGTTGTTTTTTAGTAATGATTATTGTTGGATCAGGTTTAATGGCTGAAAACTTAACTAATGATGTTGCTGTCATGTTAATAGCTAATACTATAGCAACAGGAGCAGGTTTATTTGTGCTTATCACAGTTTTTGCTGATGTATCAGGAGCTCACTTTAATCCATTTGTAAGTATCGCAATGGCAATAACAGGCAAATTAAAAAGGAAACTATTACCCTACTATATCATTGCTCAATTGGTTGGTTGCTTAATTGGTGTCGGTTTAGCTAATTTCTTTTTTGAACATGAAATTTATGAATTGTCTACTAAATCAAGAGATGGAATTTACATATTCACATCTGAGGTAATAGCAACATTAGGACTTATAATGATAATTTTTGGTTCAATGAAGTCAGGTAAAATTGCTGTTGCTGCTAGTGTTGGTCTATATATTACTGCTGGTTATTGGTTTACTTCATCTACTTCTTTTGCAAATCCAGCTGTTGCAATTGCTAGAACATTTACAGAATCTTTTACTGGTATTAGTTATTTAAATACTCCTTATTATATTTTAGCTGAGCTTATTGGAATGTTAATTGCTGTACTTATTGTTAAAAAGTTATTTTTAGAAAAAAATTGAAAAATATAAAACTTACTAATCGAATAAGTTTAATTAACAAAAAATTTAAAAAAAAAGAGTTTTATCATTATCTTAAAACTTCTAATCTTTCATTAGTAATACCTAAGATTAAAGACAAATATGTAGTAGTTTCCCAAAAAAGAGTTCCAATTAATAAAATTAATTACGAGTTTCCTTCTGGCATAGTGGAAAAAAAGGAAACAACTCTGCAATCAGCATATAAGGAATTAAGAGAAGAAACAGGATATAGATCAAGATCAAAATTGAGTAAAATAATAACTTTTTATACTGAACCTGGAAGACTAACTACTAAAATTACTGGTTATTACACAGAAGACTTAATTAAAATTTCGAAACCAGAACAAGGTATTAGAATTCATCTTTTTAATCAAAAAGAGATATTTAAATTAATATTAAATCAAAAATTCAATAATAGTTCTCATATAGCAATGTTTTTTTATTTAATAACAGTTCTTAAAAAACTATAAACTAAAGGTTGTATCAAAATATCTTTTTTATTTAAGGATTATATGATTAAATCAAATATTAAATAATTCGGAGGCAGTAATGAGAAAAAAACTAAAAAAAAATGAAAAGAAAAAAACAAAGATATTAAAATCAATAGACAAACTTAAAAATAAAATTACAGCAAAAGAAAAAAAATTATCAAGCCTTAATATTAAAATTGCTGGTCTAGAAAAAAAGGTTGCAGAAAAAAAAGCAAAAAAGCTTGCTAAGAAAAATGCAGAGCAGTCTCCTGCATCTATAAATAATTAATTCCAAATCGTCTTTCTCCCTTCTCATTTAAGAGAAGGAAGAAAGTAGTTAATCAACAAAATTTAAACAGGGGAAGAAATAATGAATATTTAAACTTTGATGGTGCTTTATAGATAAACTAAGTTACAAAATTATTTACTTATTGTTAAAATTAAATGAATTTAAATTAAAATAATGTTACAAAAAAATATCACTCAATTAAAAATAGAATTAAATTTAATTTACCTTGAATTATTTGAGTAAATTACTCTTGGTTCTAAAAATAATTCTCTAGCAAGAGCTTTAAATCTTTTAGTAACTTGTTTTGAGATTATTTCTTGATGTTGTGATGGAATTTTCAAAAATACAGCATTACCTCTTTTATATAATTTAAACTCTTCAAGAAATATCGTAGATATCGAGGTCAATGATTGTGAAAATCTCAAAGCTGCTCCAACTTGTTTGCTTGAAAAAATTTCATTATTATTTAAAAAAGTTAGATACTCCATCTTTGGATTATACTTGATACTACAGTACCGCCAATAACATGACAAAGCTAATTGTATTCTTTCTTTATGAGTCAATCTAAGTAAAGGAGTATTTATTGTTTCTTGAAATACCAATTCAGCTTTTTGAAATGCTCCTAATCCCCAATCCATATGACTTAATACACATGCCAGATATAATAATTTCTTATTAAAATGTTCATTGCCTTCAAAAACTGGCTGAATAAAATCATAATATTTTTTATAGTTCGATCCTAGATCACCTCTTTTTTTTGAAATATTCTCAAGTGCTTTATGAAAAATTTCTGATTCTTTTACATCTTTAAAATAGTCAATTGATAAAGAACCTTCACGCAAACCGCTTATAGAACAAATTATATTTTTTGGATTTGTAACTCTCATAATTTCATCAAGTATAATGCAACTATAAGGTAAATATGGTGTTCTAGATTTTGAAATATACTCAACTGTTTTAAGTTTAGATTTATTAAAAGATGAAATTTTTTCAACAAACTTAGATAAAACATTGTTATCAATACTGTATTGATGAATTATATGTACCGGATGATTATTTTGAAAAAGATGTAATTTAAATAATGCTCGCCACGTACCTCCAACTAAATATAGATTATTAAATTTCTTTTTTGAAAGCCATTTTTCTCCTCTTAATAATTTTTTGATATATTTTGCTAAATTTCTTTTTTTAACTATAGGATTATTTAATAATCTTAAAACACCAATAGGTAATGAGGTTTTATTAGTTACTATATTGTTTTCAACTCGAGCTAATTCTAAACTACCGCCTCCAAGATCGGCAACTAATCCATCAACATTTTCAAAGCCTATTTTAACTCCCTCAGCTGAGCATTCAGCTTCTTCTTCACCAGATAATATATTAATCTTAGTTTTAAAAAGTTTTTCAACTTCATTAATAAATGGTTTTGTATCAGTTGCTTCTCTTAAAACTGCTGTTGCAATGATTTTAAGATTTGTGATTTTTGAAACATTTAAAATTTCAGAGAATCTTTTTAAAACTTTTAAAGCATATTCGGTACCAGATCTGTGAAGTTTTTTGGATTTATCTAAATTTTTTCCAAGTTCACAAACTGCTTTTTCATTAAAAAAAGGCACACGAGAAGAACTGAAATCTTCATAAATTAGCATTCTTATAGAGTTTGATCCAATGTCAATTATAGCTAATCTTGCCTGTTTTAATTTTAAACTATTTTTACTTTTAATTACTTCCACTTTTAATCAATCTTAAGTGCAGTTGTTTAGGCTGCATTTTTAGTTTAGCTTTACCTCTTCCAGATAAGCTCGGATTATTCATAAAATATTCATGAGCTGAAAAGGAATCGATCTTACTATATTTAATTTTTTTATAATTGCCATCAGCTTCAAGTTTCCAGCTCTGATTAGTATCAAGATAATTTGCCAACATTATTTGATCTAAGATCTGTTCATGAACAGTCTCATTTTCAATTGGGACTAGAAGTTCTACCCTTCGATTTAAATTTCTCGGCATTAAATCAGCTGACGAAATATATACTTTTGCATTTCTATTAGGCATTTTTTTTGTACCATTACTAAAGCAGTAAATTCTAGAATGCTCTAAAAATCTTCCTATGATACTTTTTACAACTATGTTTTCTGATCTATCTTTAACTCCTGGTCTTAAACAACAAACACCCCTTACAAATAAATGAATTTTTACACCAGCATTCGAAGCTTCATAAAATTTATCAATAATTTCTGGATCTACTAAAGAGTTCATTTTTGCCCAAATAGCTGCAAATTTTCCATTTTTAGAATTTTTAATTTCAGCATCAATATTTTCATTTAAGGTTTGTCTCATATTTACTGGCGAAATAGAAATTTTATTTAAATTTTTTGGTTTTGCGTATCCTGTTACATAATTGAAAAACTTTTCAACATCTGATGCCATTTTCTTATCACAACTAAATAAAGACAAATCAGTGTAAATTTTAGCATTTACTGGGTGATAATTGCCAGTTCCTAAATGAAAATAAGTTTGTATTTTACCCTGTTCTCTTCTTAAAACAAGTGATGATTTTGCATGAGTTTTGTATTTAGCAAAACCATAAACAATTTGAACACCTACTTTTTCTAAACTTCTTGATAGTTGAATATTAGCTTCCTCATCAAATCTAGCTTTAATTTCAATTAAAGCGGTAACTGTTTTTCCGTTTTCTGCAGCTGCTATTAAAGCTTTAACAATAGGTGAGTCTAGAGTTGTTCTATATAGAGTTTGTTTTATAGCTATAACTTTTTTATCATTTGCTGCTTGGTTTAAAAATTCAATTACTGAGTCAAATGTTTCAAAAGGATGATGAACAACTAAATCTTTCTTTTTAATAGTTTCAAAAAAATTATCATTATATTCTTTTAATCTTTCAACTTCTCTAGGTGTAAAATGTTTAAATCTTAATTTTGGATTTTTTACTTTACATATTTGATCTATATCTTGAATTCCAACAAGGCCAGCAACATCATAAATATAGTCAGGATTTATATCTAATTTATTAGTTATAAATCTTATCAATTCGTTATCACTATTTTCAAGAACCTCTAAACGAACAATATCACCCGTTCTACGTCTTTTTAAAGCCAATTCAAAAGATCTAACCAAATCTTCTGCTTCCTCTTGAATCTCTACATCGCTGTCTCTTATTACTCTAAAAATCATTTTCTTTTCTAAATCATGATCTGGAAAAATTTCATTAGCAAAAAAACTTATTACATCATCTAGAATCACAAATTTCTTATGATTTTTTGAAGACTCAATTTCAATAAATCTAGATAATGCTTTTGGTATTACTATTATTGAGTTTAAAATCCTTTTTTTATTTTTTTTTCTTAACTTCATTACAATTGCTCTTCCTTGATTGATTATAAATGGAAATGGATGTGCAGGATCAATTGCTGATGGTGTTAATAAAGGGTAAATCTCTTCTTTAAATATTTCTAAAAGTTTTTTTTTATCCTTAGTATTTAAATTAACTGGTTTAACTAAATTGATATTATTTTTTTTTAATTCCATAATCAGTTGAATAAAAATTTTGTTCTGTTTTTTTAATAGATTCTTAGTTTCAAGCACTACCTCATCCATTTGCTCTTCAGGTGTCAAACCATCAGAGCTTAGTGAGTCAACTTCTTGTTTTATTTGACTATATAACCCAGCTACACGGACCATAAAAAATTCATCTAGATTAGACCCAGCAATTGATAAAAACTTTACTCTTTCATAAAGAGGATTTTCGATATTTTGCGCCTCTAAAAGTACTCTATCGTTGAATTTTAACCAAGAAAGCTCTCTATTTATATATTTAGATTTCAACTCTTCTTTATGTTGTTTTTTTAAAGCAGTCATATATTTAGATTTTATGTATCAATTATACGTCATGAGACACGCAAAATCTAGTTGGGATGATTTAAGTATTAATGATTTTGATAGACCACTTACTAAAAGAGGCAAGAAAAATGCAAAAATGATTTGTGAATTTTTTGTTAAAAAAAAATTTGAATTTGATTATGCATTAATTTCATCATCAAAAAGAACAAAAAAAACTTTTCAAATTTTATCCAAGAAAATTAATAAGCCAAAAAAAGTTAATTTTTCAAAAGATTTATATTTAGTTGATGAGAATGCAATTGTAAAAAAAATTAAAGAAATATCCAGTGAATATAAATCAATTTTGATTATAAACCATGAACCATCAGTGAAAAATTTAGTACGAAATCTTACAAAAAATCATAATACGAATAATTTTAAATTAATGAATTATAAATTCCCAACAGCAGCATTTGCAAAAATTGAGTTTGATATTAAATCCTGGAATGAAGTTGAGAAAAAGGGAGTATTAAAAAAATTTATAAGACCCAAAGATCTTCAAGATTCTAAAGAATAACCAGCTGATCTTACTGTTCTAATTAAAGGTTTTGTATTTTGTATGTTAATTGCTTGTCTTAATCTTCTAATATGAACATCAACTGTTCTAGACTCAACATATATATTTTCTCCCCAAACATTGTTTAAGAGTTGTTCTCTTGAATAAACTCTTTTTGGATTTTTGATAAAAAAATCTAAGAGTTTAAATTCAGTTGGACCCAAAGTAATTTCTTTATCTTTTCTATAAACTCTTTTTGTAATCCGATCTATTTTTAAATCAGTAAATTCTACAATGTCTGATGATGATTGAGGTTTAGATCTTCTCAATAAAGATTTAATTCTAGCATTCAATTCTTTTTGACTAAAAGGTTTAGTTACATAATCATCTGCACCTGTATCAAATGCTTTTAATTTGTCTTCTTCCTCCCCTTTTGCAGTTAACATAATGACAGGAATATCATTAAACTTATTATCTTTTTTTAAGTTTTTACAAATTTCAACACCAGATAATTCTGGTAACATCCAATCCATTAATATTAAATCTGGCTGTTTTAATTTTATTTGTTTAAGAGCATCTTCTCCATTTTCTGAATGACTGACTTTATAACCTTCTTTTTCAAGATTGTACTTTAACAAACTAACAATTGTTGCTTCATCTTCAGCTATGAAAACATGAGCTGACATAAATCATTTTTCTCCGGTTACAATTGGCTCTGTTCCCTTGGGTCTATCACCTTCTAAATATTCGCCTTTAACTAAATAATAAACTTGTTCTGCAACATTTGTAGTATGATCACCAATACGCTCTATGTTTTTAGTTACAAACAATAAATGGGTTCCATCTTCTAAATTTTTTTCATTTTCTTTAAGATATTTTATAACTTCTTGCATACAAAGATTTGTTAGATCATCTATTTGCTCATCACCTTCCCAAACATTTACTGCCATTGGCGCAGATCTTTCTAGATAAGCATCTAATGTTGATTTTAATTGTTTTTGAACATTGGTAGATACTCTATTCAATGAGTCTACCAAGTTCTTTGGAAGATTTTCGTTAAGCAAAAGTGTTCTCTTGGATATATTTTTTGCTAAATCACCTATTCTTTCTAAATCTGAAGACATTTTCAAAGCCGTTACTGTTTCTCTTAAATCAATTGCCATAGGTTGTCTTAAAGCAATTAAATTCACAACTTGCTGTTCAATTAAAGTCTCATATTTATCTATTTTTTCATCTTCTTGAATAACAGCTTCTGCAATATTATTATCTCTTGTTGTAATGGCTTGAATTGCTTTACCTAAAGAATCTTCACATGCACTTCCCATTTTAATTATATTAGCATTAAGATTTTTTAGTTCTTCTTCGTAAGATTTGACTGTATGTGGTGCTTCAGACATTATCCAAACCTCCCTGTTATATAATCTTGCGTTTTTTTATTATCAGGATTCTTAAATATTTTATCAGTAGATCCATGTTCAATCAATTGACCTAAATGAAAAAAACCTGTATTTTGAGAAACACGTGCTGCTTGAGCCATAGAATGAGTTACAATTATTATTGTGTGCTCTTTTTTTAACTCATCAATCAATTCTTCAATTTGTGCTGTTGCTATTGGATCTAATGCTGAACAAGGTTCATCCATTAATATAACTTCAGGTCTTACAGAAATCGCTCTAGCAATACAAAGTCTTTGCTGTTGTCCTCCAGATAATCCAGTTCCAGGTTCATGCAACCTATCTTTTACCTCTTCCCATAGTGCAGCCTTTTTCAAACTAGTTTCAACAATTTCATCCATTTCTTGTTTTGATTGAGCCATACCATGAATTGTTGGACCGTAAGACACATTTTCATATAAAGTTTTTGGAAAAGGATTGGGTTTTTGAAAAACCATACCAATTTTTTCTCTTAGTCTTACGACATCACAACTTTTATCATTGATATTAAAATCATTAATTAAAATTTCTCCTTTAACACTACAGATATCAATTACATCATTCATTCTATTAAGACATCTTAGGAAAGTTGATTTACCACAACCAGATGGACCAATTAATGCCGTTACTTGATTTTCCTCAATATCTAAACTTATATTAAAGAGCGCTTGTTTTTTTCCATAAAAAACATCAACATCTTTTGCTTTAATCTTTATCATTTTAACTCCATTTTTTCTCAAACTTATGTCTTATTATTTGGGCAAATAAATTCATTATTATTAAAAAGCCAAGTAAGACCATTATACATGCCGAAACTTTTTCTACAAATCCCCTTTCAGCACTTTCAGCCCAAATATAAATTTGAACTGGTAAGCTTGCAGCAGGATCCATGGGTGATCCAGGTATCGTGTTAACAAAAGCAACCATTCCAATTAAAATTAAGGGTGCAGTTTCTCCTAAAGCTTGAGCTAAACCAATTATTGTTCCTGATAACGTGCCAGGCATAGAAAGAGGAACTGTATGATGCATTGTGGTTTGCATTCGACTTGCTCCCATAGCAAGTGCTGCCTCTCTTATACTTGGTGGAACTGCTTTTAAAGATGCTCTAGCAGCTATAATTATTGTTGGTAAAGTCATTAAGGACAAAGTGATACCTCCAACTAATGGGGTAGACCTTGGTAAATGAAATATAGCCAATAAAACTCCTAACCCTAATAGACCAAAAACTATAGATGGAACCGCTGCTAAGTTGTTTATATTAACTTCAATAAAATCAGTAAATCTATTTTTAGGGGCAAATTCTTCAAGATAGATTGCAGCTAGAACCGCAACAGGAAAAGCTATCATTAAACAAACAAGTATAGAAAAAATTGAGCCCATAAATGAACTTGCTATTCCAGCTAGCTCAGCTTCTCTTGAGTCAGCATTTGTAAAAAAACTTATATTAAATTTACTTTCAACCTTACCATTTGCAACAAGTTGATCAAAAATTTTTAATTGATAATCGCTTACTCTTCTTTGGTCTTCAGGTAAATCTCTTGGATAATTTCCTTTAAAGACTTGGTCTAAATCATCTGACGCAGTTAGATAAACTTCCTTTGTTTTTCCTATTAAATTAGGGTCATTTAAAAGTTCATTTTTAATTTCTTTTTCAAAAAAATAAGACACCATTCTCTTCAATTCATTTTCTTGATCTTCATTGGCGTTTGGATCTAAATCAGCCATTGATTTTAATGCTATATCGTAATAATCAGCGTCCTGTAAATCTTCTTTAGAAGGATTTTGGTCTAACATCATTAATTCAGCATCGAAAGTTACTGGAACAATAAGCCATGTTTTTAGAAAAGCTGAATAGCCAGTTGAAAAAATTTTAAAAATAAAGATTGTTAAAAATAAAAGTGCCATAAAAATTGCACTCAGACCGTATAAGCGAAATCGCTGTTCAGCTTTATATCTTTTATTTAATAATTGTTCTTTATTTTTATTCATATTTTTCTCTATATTTTTTAACTACTCTCAAGGCCACAATATTTAAACAAAGTGTTACTAAAAATAATGACATACCTAAAGCAAAAGCAGCTTGCGTTTTTGGGTCGCCAAAAGCTTGGTCACCAATTAGAATAACTACAATTTGAGCTGTAATCGTTGAAGTAGACTCTAAAGGATTTAAAGTTAAATTAGCAGCTAAACCAGAGGCCATAACAACTATCATTGTTTCTCCAATAGCTCTTGAAACACCAAGTAAAATAGATCCAACTATCCCCGGCAATGCCGCGGGAAAAATAACTCTCTTAATTGTTTCTGATTTAGTTGCTCCCATAGCGTAACTTCCATCTCTTAAACTTTGAGGCACACTTGTAATTACATCGTCACTTAAACTTGAAATAAATGGTATAATCATAATACCCATTACCCCTCCTGCTGCTAAAGCACTTTCAGCTGAAACTTCAAGACCCATTGAAGTTCCTAATTCTTTCAAAAATGGTCCAACAGTTAGGGCAGCAAAAAAACCATAAACGACTGTTGGTATACCAGCTAAAATTTCAATTAATGGTTTTGCATATTGTCTAACTTTAGTTGATGCATATTCAGCTAAATAAATTCCACTCATTAATCCAATTGGGATAGCAACGCACATAGCAATAAATGCAATAAAAAAAGTACCTGCGAAAATAGGGACTGCTCCAAAAGTATCTGAATACATTGTCGGATCTAAAGCCTCAGAAGAATCTCTAACAAAAGCTTTTGCTGGATACCAGTGAGTTCCAAAGACAAAATCAAATAATGGAATTACTTTAAAAAAATCTATAGTTTGAAATATAAGTGAGAAAACTATTCCAACAGTAGTTAATATTGCAGCTAAAGAAGCTGTAAATAAAACTGCGTTCAAAAATTTTTCAACTGGTTCTCTTGTTCTAGAATTAGATGAAATTCTTTTATACGCATAAGCAACAGAGGCAATAATTGCAGATAATACTATAACAACTTTTGAACTTTGAGCTATTGATCGAAGACTTAAATATTTTTCAGCTGAAGCTTCAATAAAAGGTGTAATTTCTCCAGTGAATTGCCCTCGAGACAATGCTTTTGATTTTTCGTATAATAAATTTAATTCATCATCAAGATAACCTTGATTTGAATAATCACTTAAGATTAATAGTTTTACAATTGTGGGCTCAAAAATTGCCCATAATGAAAAAATTATAAAGGCTGGTATTGCACACCAGATTGCAAGATAATAACCATAAAATTGTGGTAATGCGGTTAATCTTTTTTTTGTAGATTGAATTGTATATGCTTTTTTCCGTCCAAAATAATAGCTTGTGAAACCTAGAAGAACAATAAATGTAAATAATATTAAGTTCACAGAATCTCCTTAAGTGAGGACTTTACTCTTTTTTTAAAAAAAAGGGGTCTAAAAAGACCCCCTTTTTAATCATTTGTTAACTGAGGAATAATTAATTACCCATAGCAACTAGCTTCGTAGCATTAGTTCTAGTTGTTTTATACAACTTAGAGTCTAATGGCACTAAACCAATGTCTGCTAAGTAACCCCCTTTTCCAATAGCTTTCTTAGTTGTGAATTCTTTCACAAACTCATGTAAGCCTGGAATTACTCCAACGTGTGCTTTTTTCACGTAGAAGAATAAAGGTCTAGCAACAGCATAACTGTAGTCTTGAATAGACTTTAATGACGGTTGTCCACCATCAATACTTGCTGCTTGCAATTTATCTTTTGCAGCTAAGAAATAACTGAAACCAAAGAAACCAAACATTTCTTTATCTTGAGTTAACTTTTGGATGATTAAACTATCGTTTTCTCCAACTTCAATAGCAGCACCATCTTCTCTGTAAAGTTTTTGAGGTTTTTTGTATTTTTTATTTCCAGCTTCAAAACCAGCTTTATAAAGAGCTTTAGCTTCTTTAGTCATACCTTTTTTCATTACTAAAGAATTCCAAGCATCTCTAGTTCCTGATGTTCCTGGTGGGATCATCACTGAAATTTTTTGTTTTGGTAAGCTAGGGTCAATTTGGTCCCAAGTTTTATAAATATTTGGAACTAATTTACCATCAACAACTGTATGAGCAGCAAGTGCTAAATATAATTGTTCTTTAGTAAAGTTTACTGGTTTTGCATCTTTGCTGTAAGCTAATGTAATACCATCGTTACCAATTACGATCTCAACGATATCATTAACACCATTTTTCTTACATAGAGCTTTTTCTTTATCTTTCATAGCTCTTGATGCATTTGTAATATCTGGATGTTGTTCACCTACACCAGCACAGAATAGTTTAGCTCCACCACCAGTACCAGTAGACTCGATTACAGGAGTTTTAAATCCTGAACCACCAAATCTTTCAGCAACAACTGTTGCATAAGGGAATACTGTAGAAGAGCCAACTATCTTAATTTGATCTCTTGCTTGAGCAACAGTTGCAATTGAAAGTGCAACTAAAGAAGCAATTACAATAGTTAGTTTTTTCATTATCTTTAATCCTTTCGTTATTTATTAATTAAAAGATGATTGACTCGTATAAATTTATTGAATCTTTAATATTACAGAATTGTTACACTTTTGTTAAAAAGGTAACTTTTTAGTTGTATTTTTTTGATATAATTATTTGATCAATATCAGTTTCTAAGCCACCAATACATGAAACAGGGTTTACCTGTTCATTAAGAGCTAGTTCTTTTGTTGGACGTAAAGTTATTTCTAGTTTTACTAAGTTTACTAATTCCTCTCTAATTTCTTCATCATATCTCCAGCTTGGCCATGAACTTGGGGTTGAAAATATAGAGGTTAAATAGCTTGTAGCCATAGTATATCTATAATTACTCAAATTTTCATTCCTCAATAAAAAATCTCTTACAGAATTAAAAATATTTCTACATCTAAAAGAATCTGAAAAATAATTTTCCTTCTTGAGATTTCTATTCATAGGAACAGAAACAATTAAATCAATTGAATTTTTAGAATACGAGGTAACTACGTCTGTATAAAATTCAGCTTCAGTAACTTCTAAATGATCTTTAATAGAAGGATATGAAGTTTTCAAATCTGCCTCTAATCTAAAAATTCCAATATCAAAAACTGTAAGTTGCTGATTTCTTAATAATGTTGTGATATCTTTAGAAAAAACACTTGTTGTTATAGAGCTTAATAAAAAAGCAAAAATCAAAATATTTTTGAATATTTTAACCATATAAAAAAATTAATTAAAAGATTAACATTAATCAAGTAAAGAATTGTTAAAAAAACCTTCTAAAACTATTACAATATAATATTTTTTAAATTTAAGTTTTCGCTGGTAAATAAATTTGAATTTCAGTTCCTTGGTTTTCCTCACTTAGAATCTCATAGTGTCCACGATGTTGAGTAACTATATGTTTAACAATAGCTAATCCTAAACCGGTTCCACCAACCTTGTTACTTTGTTCATGATCTACCCTAAAAAATCTTTCTGTAATTCTAGAAATATATCTTTGAGGAATGCCAACACCTTCGTCTTTAATACTGATCATAAAATTTTTTTCTAACAATTTACCATCGCTAATTTTGCTTGATATAAAAATAGACTTATTTTCCTTTGAATACTTAATTGCATTATCTAAAAGATTAGAAAAAACAGTTTGTAATTTTTTTTCATCTCCAATAACAACTGTTGGATTGGCGAGAGATAAATTAATATTTAATTTCTTTCTTTTTAAAACAATCTCAAAATTACTGATGATTGTTTTGAAAAGATCATTTATATCAACTAAAGAGTTTGGTCTTATGTGTTCTTCTAATTCAATTCTTGTGAGTATTAAAAGATCATTAATTAAATTTTCCATTCTATTTGATTGATCAGTCATTATTTTCATAAATTTTTTTTTAGCCTTTTCATCATCAGACGCTGGGCCCTCAATTGTTTCTAGCGATCCTTTGATTGCCATTAAAGGTGTTCTTAATTCATGGCTTACATTTGCTACAAAATCAGTTTTAAATTTTTGTGCTTTTGTAATTTCAGTAAAATCTTTTAAAAATAACACAACAGAGTCTGGTTCAGTAAACAAATGAGTTGGGCCAGGAATAATATAAATTTTATAGAATTGATATGATGGGAGGTCTATTTCAACATCGATATTTTTTGTTTTATTTTCCACGATAGCTTTTTCAATATTTTCTATTAATTCTGGTTTTCGAATTATAGAAGATATGTTTTTATCAATTAAATTACTTCCAAATCTTTTTAATGCACTTGGATTGGCATATTTAATTATGTTAAATTTATTTAATGCAAAAAATTGATCTTCAAGCTCATCAATAATTACTCTTTTTGTTTTTTCTTCTCTTTTATTAACTATTGTAGCGGTATTTATTGATTTATTTTTTTTTTGATTAAGTAAATAGAGAAGATAAACTATCACAACTATAAGTAGAATGACGAAATATTCCATAAATTTAGATGGCTTAATTTTGCATCATTACACTTTTTAATGCAAATAAATTAAGGAAAAATTAACTAATGATTTGGTGAAATATTGTTAAAAAATATTTTTGCTGTTTCTTCCCAAGTGAATTTTTTTGCAAATTCAAGACAATCATTTCTGTCAACTTTTAAAGCTTTTTGGGCTGATACTTTAAGATCATCATCTAAACAATTTATTTTGGATCCTTCAAATATATCTTTAGGACCTGGAACAGGATACGCAGCAACAGGTGTTCCACAATTTAAAGCTTCTGTAACTACAATTCCAAATGTATCTGTTTTACTAGGGAAAACAAAAACATCAGAGGATGCAAAATGTGATGCTAATTCACCATTTGTTTTTTCTCCTAAAAAAATATCTTTAGGGAATTCTTTTTTCAATTTTTTTAAATCAGGTCCTTTTCCTATAATTATTTTTGTACCTTCTAAATCACATTCTAAAAAAGCTCTTATGTTTTTTTCAACTGCAACTCTTCCAACATAAATCCAAATAGGTCTTTTATGAGGTAAATCAATTTTTTTAGGGTTCTTAAAAGCTCCATGATTTCCTCCTCTAGTCCAAGTAATCATTTTATTGTCATCTATACCTATATCGATTAATTCTTTTCTCATAGACTCTGTAGTTACTAAAATTCTCTCAGCCTTATTATGAAAATTTGCTAAGAATTTTTCAGCCCATTTTGCTGGTATAATAGGAAAGTAAAGTTTTAGATATTTATCAAATCTTGTATGGAAACTCGTAGTAAACTTTAGATTATTTTTTAAACAATATCTTCTTGCCATAGTGCCTATCGGGCCTTCGGTAGCGATATGAATTGCATCTGGATTGATTTTCTTTATTAAACTACCAACTCTGGGCCATACATTTATAGACAACCTAATTTCATTATATTTCGGCATCGGAAAAGTAAAAAATAAGTCAGGTGTAATATATTCTATTCTATGACCTTGTTCTTTTAATATATTGCCTGTTTCATGTAAGGTTCTTACAACACCATTTACTTGGGGAAAATATGCATCTGTAGCAATTAAAATTTTCATTAATTATGAAGCTTTTTTTAATTCTTCAGTTTTAATTGGTTCAATTTTTTCTTTATCGTCTAAATATTGTTCTCTTATTTTGTCCCAATATAATATTTCAAAACTACCATCATAATTTTCGGCTAATGCAGTGCAGGACTCAACCCAGTCTCCACAATTTAAATAATTGACCCCATTAAAATCTCTATCCTCAGCATGATGGATGTGGCCACAAATAATTCCATCAAATTTTTTTCTTTTTGCATAATCTGAAAGTGTTTTTTCATATTCACCAATATATTTAACTGCATTTTTGACTTTATACTTTAAAAATTTTGCAAGAGACCAATATTCTTTTCCTCTCAATCTTCTAAAAAAATTAATTATTACATTTAATTTTAATAGTAAATTATAGGCTATTGATCCAAGTTTAGATAACCATTTAGCATGTTTCATAACACCATCCCAAGCATCACCATGAACAACAACATATTTTTTTCCTGCATTTGTTTCATGAATAACTCTATTAACCATATGGATGTCACCAAAATGCATTGGAATAAATTTTCTTAACATTTCGTCATGATTACCCATAATGTAGAAAACTTTAGTACCATGCCTAGCTTTTCTTAAAATTTTTTGGATTACATCATTATGTTCTTGAGGCCAAAAAAAGCTTTTTTGCATTTCCCAGATATCTATAATGTCCCCTACAAGATAAAGATTTTCGGATCTTGAGTTTTTAAAAAACTCTAAAAGTTTTTTTGCCTGACAACCCTTGGTACCTAAATGAACATCAGAAATAAATATACTTTTATATTTAAGTAAATTAGGCATTTAAAAACCTATATTTTAATACAACTGTAACACGAATCATGTATTTCTTATTTCATTTAAATGTTACAAATTTGTTAAAAATTTTTTAAGGATTAATTATGTTATGTTGTTTGATTTATAATTTGAATTCTTCCTCTGGAAGAAAATCTAAATTCATAAATAGGATTTTATCTAAGTTAAAAGAGAATATTTCTGTAGACTACTTTGAGACTAAAACAATAAATCAAGCTAAGAAAATTTTCAAAAATTTTAATCAAAAAAATTATGATCGACTAATAGTAGCTGGTGGTGATGGTTCAGTTTCTTTTGCAATTAATGAATTAATTAAAAATAATTTTAATTTTAAAGACGATTTTGCCATAGGTTATATTCCTGCTGGTACTGCTAATTTGCTTCAAGCTGAATTATCAATGAATAAAAAAGTTGATGATATAGTCAATATATTGGTTTCTAATAATTATAAATCCTCTAATCTTGTAAAAATTAACGAGAATTATTTCTTTTTAATGGCTGGTATAGGATGGGATGCAAAAATTGTTCATTCAATTAATTCAAAAATTAAAAAGTTTCTAGGTAAAATTATATTTGGTATCAAAGGTTTTCAATATTTCTTGTTTATGAATAATAAAAAATTAAATGTCACTTTTGATGATCAATTTTATCAAGCAGACTGGATATTATCTTCAAATACCAAATATTACGCTGGACATCATAAAATAAATAAAACAAATATTTTTGAAGATAAATTAGTCACCTATATATTTAAAGATTTGACTAGGATTAGTTTATTATATTCAATATTTTTAATAATTCTTAATGGTGATTTAAGTAAAAATAAAAATGTTATTACTACTTATGCACAAAACATTACAATTGATGGAAATGATTTGATGCCTGTTCAAATTGATGGAGATAATTTTGGCTCACATAAAAAAATTCATTTAAATCTATCAAATAAAAAAGTGAATTTTCTTGTAAAATAATTATTTTACTCTTCCATAAACATCTTGGTATCTGACAATATCAGATTCTTTTAATATAGATCCAACTTGAGCTTCAATAATTTTTACTGGTTTTTTATATGGATTTTCTATTCTATGGATTGCACCTAATGGAATAAAAATAGTTTCATTAGGTTTCATGGTAAAATATTTTCTATTTAATGTAATTTTAGGTTTGCCATGAGTAACTACCCAGTGTTCAGCTCTATGATGATGTTTCTGAAGACTTAATATACCTTTAGGTTTTACATATAATTCTTTAATTAAGAATTCTTGACCATTAAATAAATTAACATAGCTTCCCCAGGGTCTATGAAATACATTCTTCTTCTTATAATAATGTCTCTTATTTCTTCCATACATTTTACAGATTTCTTTCCAAGAACCTAAATCAGACCAAGGAATATCTAAATTGATAGCGTTAATATCTTTAGTTTTTTCTAGAATTGCATAGTCAAAAGACTTAGCTGTTGCTTTGGTGAATGCTTGTTTGTTTAAATAATATACATTACTTTTATATTTTGCTTTTAATACTGCTTTATTACAATTTCGATAAATATTCGGTTGGTACTTTTTAAAATTATTAATGATTGAATCTTTTCTCAAATAAAACATTCCAGAATTCCAATAACCTTTTTTACTTATTATTTGTTTAGCTTTGGCCGCTTTTGGTTTTTCTATAAATCTAGTTACTTTGGTATTTTTTGTTAAAAAATAGCCAAATTCACTTGAAGGCATTGTAGGTTTAATTCCAAAGATAAAAATATTATTTTGAGTGAGTTTCTTTTGGTTTTTTTTTATAGCTTTATTAAATAATGCAACCTTCTCTATCAAATGATCGGCAGCTAGGAACATTAAAGGTTGTTCCTTAGGTATATCCTTTATTAATGCCGTACTTAAAATAGCTGGTGCTGTATTTCTTTTGGCTGGTTCTAAAACTATTTTGAATTTTCTTATTTTGTATTTCTTTAGATGTTGTTTTACTTGTCTTAAATATTTTGCATTAGTGCTT
>CACBRY010000006.1 GCA_902541825.1 uncultured Pelagibacteraceae bacterium
AATAACCCTCTAATTATTCATTATTATGATTTAAAAAAATTAAAAGATGATTGTGATCTTAATGGTAATTTTTTAAAATTATATGAAAGATTTTGTCCTGGGCCAATAACATTTATTTTAAATCAAAAAAAAAAATCAAAAATCTCGAAAGTCGCAACTAATAAAAAAAATACTCTTGCTGTGAGATTTCCAAAACACCCAGTAGCAAGAATTCTATTAAAACATTTAAAATTTCCTATCGCAGCACCTAGTGCAAATATTTCTTCAAGAGTTAGTGCGGTAACTTCTTCAGATGTAAAAGACGATTTTGGAAAAAAAATTAAGTATATACTTGAAGGTGGAAGATCTTCGGTTGGGGTTGAGTCTACAATTATTGATCTCAGAAAAAAACCAAAAATTTTAAGATTAGGTGGTTTAGAAGTTGGAACTATCCAAAAAATATTAAAAAAAAAAATTTCAATTAATACAGATCCTCCCAAGATTTCAGCTCCTGGACAATTAAGAATTCATTATTCACCTGGTATCCCAATCAGACTTAATGTTAAAAAAATAAAAAAAGATGAAGCTTTTTTACTAATTAAGAAAAATAAGATTAACAAAACGAACTATTATTTTTTATCAAAAAAGGGCAATTTAAAAGAAGCTGCTAAAAATCTCTACACTATTTTAAGAAAAATAAAAAAAGATAATTACAAATCTATAGCTGTTGACAAAATCCCAAATAGAGGAATTGGCAAAACTATTAATGATAGATTATTAAGGGCTTCAAAATTTTAATGACCATTCCTCTTGAAATAATAGATTTATCAAAAACTTATGACACAAAAGAAGCTGTTCGAAATATTTCTTTTAAAGTAAATGAAAATCAAATTATTGGAATTCTTGGACCTAACGGATGTGGTAAAACTACAACAATAGGTATGATTCTTGGTTTACTAAAGCCTACTAAAGGGAAGATTCTTATAAATGGTATTGAAATTGAAAAACAAAGAGTAGAATTATTAAACGAATTAAATTTTATTTCACCATATATTGAGTTACCAAAAAAATTAACTGTAAAGCAAAATCTTGAGGTTTATGGAAGACTTTATGATGTAAAAGAACTCGGAATTAAAATTGATTATCTTTGTGAAAAACTAAGGCTTAATGAATTTATTAATAAAATAACAGGAGAACTTTCCTCTGGTCAAAAAAATAGGGTCAGTCTAGCTAAATCTATTATTAATGATCCATCAGTTCTTCTTCTTGATGAACCAACTGCATCTCTAGATCCTGAAACAGGAGATTTTGTTAGAAGTTTTTTAGAGGAATATCAAAAAGAAAGAAAAACTTCTATTCTGCTTGCCTCGCATAACATGGCAGAAGTTGAGAGATTGTGTTCTTCAGTTCTAATGATGAATAAAGGATCTATTATTGATCAAGGAACTCCTTGTGAATTAATTAAAAAACATGGAAGGAGAAATATGGAGGAAGTTTTTTTAAAACTTACAAGAGATTTAATATGAATATAAATAAAATGTATGGACTTTTTTTGAGACATTTTTATCTCATCAAAAGTTCTTTACCAAGAGTTTTGGATTTAATCTATTGGCCAACAATACAAATTATTCTTTGGGGATTTATTTCTAAATTTTTTTCAATTTATAGTGATTATTACAATAATACACTTGGAATAATTCTTACATGCGCAATTCTTTATGACATTCTTTTTAGATCTAGCATAAGTTTTAATATGCTTTTTTTAGAGGAAATCTGGAGTAGAAATTTTACGAATTTATTTATTGCACCATTGAAGCTTAAAGAAATAATTATATCTTTAATTTTTACTGCTTTGATAAGGACATTAATCGGTCTAGTGCCCGCAATTATTTTAACTTCTCCATTGTTTGGAGTTTCAATTTTAAAATTAGGTTTTCCACTCTTTATCTTATTTTTAAGTTTATATATATTTGGGATTACACTAGGTTTATTTGTGAGCTCAGGTTTAATGAGATATGGACCATCCTTCGAAAATATAGCTTGGTCATCATTATTTTTACTTGCTCCATTAGGCTGTATCTACTATCCAATAGAAATCCTTCCTGAATTTTTCCAAGTAATTGCAAAAGGCTTACCATTAGTTTACATTTTTGATGAAACCAGAAATATTTTAATAAATGGTCTTGTAGATTACGAAAATATAAAACAAGCCTGTTTATTAAATTTAGTTTATTTAATTTTTGGAATAGGACTGTTTTATCTCTCTTTTTTAAGAGCGAGAATAAAAGGAACATTAATAAATATGGGTGAATGATTGGTGCGCCTGCTAGGAGTCGAACCCAGAACCTCCTGATCCGAAGTCAGGCGCTCTATCCAGTTGAGCTACAAGCGCATATCATATTAATATATCATTTTATGGAAAAAAAAATAAATTTGACAGTTGATAAGACCGAAAATGAACTCCGTGTTGATATTTTCATTAAAAAGAGAGAGGATATTATCAGTCGAACGAGAATAAAAAATCTTATTCTAGATAATAAGTTAAGAATAAATAATAAGGTAATAACTGATCCATCAAAAAAAATTTTTTTTAATGATGAAGTAAGATTAGTCATACCTGAACTAAAAAAAGCTTCCTTAAAACCTTATGAGTTTAATTTAGATATAATATTTGAGGATAAAGATTTAATTGTTTTAAACAAACCGTCTGGAATAGTAATACATCCTGGTGCGGGTAATTTTGATAACACAATCGTAAATGCGCTTATGAATTATACTAAAAATTCTTTTTCTAATATTGGAGGTGAACTAAGACCTGGAATAGTACATAGAATTGATAAAAATACATCTGGATTAATTGTTGTTGCAAAAAATAATCAAACTCACGAACACCTGTCTAACCAGTTTAATAAACATACAATCCAAAGAGTTTACCAGTTATTAATCTGGGGTAAAATTAGACCATCAGAAGGAAAAATAGAAACCTTTATTACAAGAAGCTCAAAAAATAGACAAATGATGGAGGTAAGCACTGGTAAAGGAAAAAAAGCAATTACAAATTACAAAACTTTAGAAATTTTTGAAAACAAAAATATTCCAACTTTTAGTTTGTTAGAGTGTAAATTAGAAACAGGTAGAACTCATCAAATAAGAGTTCACATGAATTATTTGGGTAATAGTATAGTTGGCGACGATAAATATAAAAAAAAGTTTAAAAAACTTAAAGATATAGAACCATCATTAGAAAAAATTTTAACAAAATTAAACAGACAATTTCTGCACGCTAAAACATTAGGCTTTATACATCCAAAAAAAAATAAGCAGATGATTTTTAATTCAAATTTACCGAATGAGCTTGAAATAATACTAAAAACACTCAGAAATATAGGTAAATAAAACATTGAAAAATTTTTAATATTAATTAGATAAATTGCCTATGAGCACAACTATGAATAACAATTTACCCATTTTAAGTAATGAAGGTGGCCTGTCTGCATATCTCGAGCAAATTAAAAAATTTCCAATGCTTGATGCAGAAGAGGAGTACATGCTCGCTAAAAATTGGAAAACGACAGGAAATATTAAGTCAGCAGAAAAACTTGTAACAAGTCATTTGAGATTGGTTGCGAAAATTGCAATGGGTTATAAAGGTTATGGACTACCGATAAACGAAATGATCTCTGAAGGTAATATTGGACTGATGCAAGCTGTCAAAAAATTTGAGCCAGAAAAAGGTTTTAGATTAGCAACTTATGCGATGTGGTGGATAAAAGCTTCTATTCAAGAATATATCTTAAAATCTTGGAGCTTAGTAAAAATTGGTACAACTACTGCACAAAAAAAATTATTTTTTAATCTTAAAAAATTAAAAAATCAAATTGCACCACATGCTGAAGGTGATCTAAGAAATGAGCATGTAAACGAAATCGCTGAAAAATTAGATGTGAGTAAAGAAGAGGTTGTCTCAATGAATCGTAGACTATCTGGAAAAGAATTTTCTCTTAATGCTCAAGTTGGTGAGGATGGTGATGAATGGCAAGATTGGTTAGTAGATAAAGAATTAGATCACGATCTTAAGTTTGCCCATCAAGAAGAAATGAAACAAAGAAAAGATTTATTAAAAGATTCAATTAAAGTTTTGAATGATAGAGAAAAAGAAATCTTATATTCAAGAAGATTGAATGATGATCCGACTACTTTAGAAGATTTAAGTAAAAAATATAAGATTAGTCGTGAAAGAGTAAGGCAGATTGAAAATAAAGCATTTGAGAAATTACAAAAGCACATGCTTTTGCTTGCTAAATCAAAAAATCTTTTACCTGTAAATTAAATCTCAAAAGGATTTTCAACTAAGATTGTATCATCCCGTTCAGGACTGGTTGATATACTTGATATTTTTGCTCCAATAAAGTCTTCAATTGCAAATAGATATTTTTTTGCATTCTCTGGTAGGTCGTTGATATTTTTGACCCCATTGGTTGAAGTTTTCCATCCATCAAAAGTCTTATATATAGGTTTAATTTTAAGTTGATCTTCAACTGCTGCAGGAAGATAGTCTATTTTTTTTCCATTGAGATCATATTCAACACACATCTTAATTTCATCTAGTTCATCCAAAACATCTAGTTTTGTAAGGGCAATGCCATCAATTCCAGAAACTTTTATTGTCTGTCTCACCAAAACACCATCAAACCATCCACATCTTCTTTTTCGACTTGTAACAGTTCCAAATTCTTTACCTCTTGTACCTAATAACTCACCAATTTTATCTACTAACTCTGTTGGAAAAGGCCCTTCACCTACTCTTGTCGTGTAAGCTTTGGTTATTCCTAATACATAATGAATTGAGTTGGGCCCACATCCGGTTCCTGTTGCAGCACTTGAGGCCACAGTATTGGAAGAAGT
Source organism: uncultured Pelagibacteraceae bacterium (assembly GCA_902541825.1). Classification (GTDB taxonomy): domain Bacteria; phylum Pseudomonadota; class Alphaproteobacteria; order Pelagibacterales; family Pelagibacteraceae; genus Pelagibacter. Next base: position 4,885 of record CACBRY010000006.1, read on the forward strand.
TACAAAAGGATATGTTCCATGGTCAACGTCTAATAGAATTCCTTGTGCACCCTCAAATAATATTTTTTTCTTTTGTTTCTTAAATTGATCAATCTTAAGCCATACTGGTGCTGAAAATTTAAGAATTTCAGGAGCGATTTTTAAAAGATCATCTTTAAGCTGATTTTTCTCAAATATCTTTTTACCTAAACCTTTTCTAATAGCGTTATGATGTAATAAAACTGTTTCTAATCGTTGGTTCAAATTTTTTTCTGATCTAAGATCCATTACTCGAATTGAACGTCTTCCAACTTTATCCTCATAAGCAGGTCCAATACCTCTCCTTGTCGTTCCAATTTTACTTTTACCTGCTGCATCTTCTCTTATTTCATCCATTTCTCGGTGAAATGGTAAAATTAGATTTGCAGCCTCAGAAATCATGAAATTTTCTGAACTTACATTCACACCTTTTTCTCCAATTTCTTTAATTTCATCCAATAATGCCCAAGGGTCAACAACAACACCATTTCCAATAATTGAAACTTTATTTTTTCTGACTATTCCTGAAGGAAGCAATCGAAGTTTGTAAGTTATTCCATCTATAACTAAGGTATGTCCAGCATTATGACCACCTTGAAATCTAATTACAACATCAGCTTGTTCTGATAGCCAATCCACAATTTTTCCTTTTCCTTCATCTCCCCACTGCGAACCTACTACTGCAACATTTTTCATTATTTATATATTTTTTTTAACTCTATAGAATTTAAATGATTTATCGGACCATGACCTGTACCAATTTTAGGGTTTGTTAATATAGCAGAACTTACATATTTAACTCCTAACTCACAAGATCTCTTTAGAGTTTTTCCACATGAAAAAAAAGAAGTGATCGCAGTTGATAGTGTACAACCTGTGCCATGAGTATTTTTAGTGTTAAATCTTCTATTTGAAAATACTTTAATTTCTTTTTTGTTAACAAATATATCGTGTACCTTTTTTGATTTTAAATGACCTCCTTTCACTAATACATTTGGTGTACCCATTTTTATGAATTCATTTGCAGCAAGAATCATATCATTTTGATTTTTTATTTTGAAACCCGTTAAGATTTCAGCTTCAGGAATATTAGGTGTAATTAAAGATACTTTATTCAATAATTTTTTTTTCATTAATTGTACAGCTGAGTCTGTAATGAGCTTTGAGCCACCTTTAGCAATCATTACTGGGTCCAAAATAATCTTTTTAACTTTTATTTCATTCAATGATCTTAATACCTTATTTATTACTCTTGTGGAATGAAGCATTCCAATTTTTATGGCATTGGGCCTTATATCTTTAATTGTATGAATTATTTGATTATAAATTTCATCTGGTGGAACAGGTATTACTGATTTCACACCTTTTGTATTTTGGACTGTGACTGCAGTTACTGCCGTCATTGAATATACACCAAGACTAGTAGCAGTTTTGATATCTGCTTGAATGCCTGCACCTCCTGATGAGTCAGATCCTGCTATGATTAAAATTTTTGATTTTATTTTCAAATTATCTAATTTTTTTCAAAATAATATTTAAACATTTTACAAGAAGTTTTTTATTTTCACTTTCTCCCATAATTCTTATTTTAGATTCTGTTCCAGACTTTCTTACAAGGATTCTGCCACTACCTTTTATTAATTTTGAAGCTAACCTAATAGATTTCTTAATTTCAGGTTTATTAATTATATTTTTATTTTTTACTTCAATATTTTTAAGTAATTGTGGCGTTTTTCTAAATTTTTTAAAAAATTCACTGGCTCTTTTTCCTTTTCTTAGAGCAAATAAAGACTCCAGGGCTACAAGTAAGCCATCTCCTGTAGTTGCAAATTTACCTAGAATAATATGTCCTGATTGTTCTCCACCTAAATTAAACTTATTTTTTTGCATTGCCTCTTTTACGTATCTATCACCAACATTAGCACGTACAAATTTTATTCTTTTTCTTTTGAAATACTTTTCAAGACCATAATTGGACATTAATGTTCCAACAACCCCACCTTTTAACATTTTTTTATTTTTCCACCTTGTTGCTAGTGCAGCAATAATTTGGTCACCATCGATAATATTACTTTTTTCGTCACACATAATTATTCTATCTGCATCACCATCAAGTGAAATACCTATATGAGCCTTATACTTTTTAACTGCAAATTTTATTTTTTCTGGAAATGTAGAGCCGCAATTTTTATTTATATTTAATCCATTAGGATTAACTCCTATTGCAATCACCTTGGCTCCCAAAGATTTTAATAATTCTGGTCCAGCTTTGTACCCTGCTCCATTTGCACAATCAATTACAATTCTAAGTCCTCTTAAATTGAATTCTTTGGTAAAATTTTTTTTTAATATCTTAATGTAATCATTTGTACCTGTCTCTAATCTTTTTACTCTACCTAATTTTTCTGGCTCAGAGAGATTTTTGATAATTTTTTTATCTATTAAACTCTCAATTTTTTTTTCTATTTTATCTGATAGTTTCATACCATCAGGTCCAAATAGTTTTAATCCATTATCATTATGAGGATTATGAGAAGCAGTAATCATAATTCCCATATTTGCCCTCATAGCTTTTGTAAGCATCGCTAAACCATTTGTGGGCAAAGGTCCTAAAGTATATACATGCATACCTGCTGATGCCAATCCTGATACGAGTGCTGGTTCTAAAGTATATCCAGATAATCTAGTATCTTTTGCAATTATTGCAGTTTGTTTTCTTTTTTTTTGAGATTTAAAATATGTTCCACTAGCTAAGCCAAATTTAAAAAACATGTCTCCATTAATATTTTCACTATTAATAGCCCCCCTAATACCATCAGTACCAAAATATTTTTTTGTCATTAATTATTTATTATATTCTTAAAGATCTTTAAGCCTTGTATTATTTCATTAACATCATGAATTCTTAAAATTTGAACACCTTGCATCATAAGATATATTGATGATGCTATTGTTCCTCCATTTCTTAATTTACTATCATTTTTTCCAGATAACTCCTTAATAAATCTTTTTCTTGAATTGCCTACAAGTATAGGAAAACCAAGAGAATGAAAAACAGAAATATTGCGTATTAAACTCATATTATGTTTCAAATTTTTTCCAAAACCTATACCGGGATCTAGAATAATTTTATTATGCTTAATACCCTTCGATCTTAAAAGTTTTATTTTTTTTTCAAAAAAATCATATATGTCTAGTAATTCATTTTTATACCTGGGGTTTTTTTGCATTTTATCTGGAGTTCCTTGTGAATGCTGAATTACAAATGGTACTTTATATTTTTTTAATATATTTAAAGTTTCAGTATCAAATTCTAGTCCTGAAACATCATTAATTAATTTTACTCCTAAATTTATTCCTTTACTCATTATTTGAGACTTTCTGGTATCTAAAGAAATCGGTATTCTTTTTTTGATTAATGATTTTAAAATTTCATTAATTCTTTGCCATTCTAAATTTTCTTTAATTACTTTTGATCCTGGGCGTGTCGACTCACCACCAACATCAATCAAATTTGCTCCACAATTAATTAAATTAATTGCATGATCAATTCCTTTTTTTTTTGAATTAAATTTCCCACCATCTGAGAAGCTATCAGGTGTCAAATTTAAGACACCCATAATATTAGGTATTTTACGAAAATTTAAATTTGAAAAATTTTTTCTTTTTGATTTAATCTTTTCTAAATCGGAGTTAATTTTTTTCCTAATCAATTTAGGCAAATACTTTATTTGATCAACAAATATCTTTTTTTTTGAATATCTTGTTATTATCTCTATTTGATCAAATGAAATCTCTTTAATTCCGTTAAGTGGTATAGTTTTATTTTTATTAACTAATTTTTTTGAGTTATTACCATAGTAGAAATTACACAATCTTGTGTAATGTCTTAACATTAAGATTAATGAACAATTTTAGGTTTAAGTCCCATTGCACCTAAAGCAGAGCTCTTATCATCGTCAACTTTTAGATCTTGTTTATCAGCAGGGTATATATTTTTAGTAATTATATTTTCGATTTCTTCACCTGTTAATGTTTCATATGTCATTAGAGCTTTGGCAATTTTGTGTAAATCATCAATTTTTTCGGTTAATATTTCTTTAGCTTTGTTATAGCCCTCATCAACTAATTTTCTGATTTCTTTGTCTATCTTTTGAGCCACTTCCTCAGAAACTGATTGGGTTTGAGTTACAGATCTTCCTAAGAAAACTTCTTCTTGATTTTCACCATACTCAACTGGACCCATTTCTTCACTCATACCGTATTTTGTAACCATGGCTCTTGCAAGTTGAGTTGCTTGATTTATATCTGAACCACTTCCTCCCCCTGCACCCGTTGAAATATTATCTTTTCCAAAAATTACTTCCTCAGCCACTCTTCCACCAAAACAGACTGCTAATCGTGCTTTCAAGTATTTTATTGAATGACCATGTTTGTCTCTTTCAGGTAAATTCATTACCATTCCTAAAGCTCGACCTCTAGGTATAATTGTTGCTTTATGTATTGGATCGTAACTAGGCATATTAAAAGAAACTAAAGCATGTCCACCTTCATGATATGCTGTTAATTTTTTTTCATCTTCAGTCATAACCATTGATCTTCTCTCAGCTCCCATCATTACTTTATCCTTTGCTTCCTCAAACTCATTTAAAGTAACAATTCTTTTATTTTTTCTAGCTGCTAGTAATGCTGACTCATTTACTAAATTAGCAAGATCAGCACCTGAAAATCCAGGAGTTCCTCTCGCTATAGTTCTCAAATTTACATCAGGAGCCATCTTGATCTTTTTAACATGTACTTTAAGGATTTTTTCTCTTCCAATTATATCTGGATTTGAAACTACAACTTGTCTATCAAATCTACCAGGTCTTAATAATGCAGGATCAAGAACATCAGGCCTGTTTGTTGCTGCAATTATAATGACACCTTCATTAGTATCAAAACCATCCATCTCAACAAGAAGCTGATTAAGGGTTTGCTCCCTTTCATCGTTACCTCCACCTAGACCTGCGCCTCGACTTCTTCCAACAGCATCAATTTCATCAATAAATATTATACAAGGCGAATTTTTTTTTCCTTGCTCGAACATGTCTCTCACTCTTGATGCTCCCACACCAACGAACATTTCGACGAAATCTGATCCAGAAATTGTAAAGAAAGGAACACCTGCTTCACCAGCAATCGCTCTAGCTAATAAAGTTTTTCCTGTTCCTGGAGGACCAACAAGAAGTGCACCTCTAGGTATTTTTCCACCCAATCTACTAAATTTTTTTGGATCTTTTAAAAACTCAACAATTTCTTCTACTTCCTCTTTAGCTTCCTCTACTCCGGCAACATCGTTAAAAGTCACCTTGCCTTTCATTTCATTCATCATTTTTGCTTTAGATCTTCCAAAGCCCATCGCTCCACCTTTTCCACCTTGCATTTGTCTCATAAAGAAAATCCAAACTGCTATTAATAACAACATTGGAAACCATGAGAGTAGAACACCAAATAATGAAGGCATCTTTTCCTCAATAGGTGCTGCAGATATACTTACACCCTTCTCTGAAAGTTTTTCTATTAAATTAGGATCATTTGGTGAATAAGTTTTAAAACTTTTCCCATTTGCATATACACCATTTATGTTGTTTCCTTGAATCTCAACTTTTAATACCTCGCCTTGTTCTACAGACTCCAAAAATTCTGAGAAAATTACTTCATTAGAACTTCTTATGTTTGTTTGAGGATTTTTAAACATATTATAGAGACCAATCGTTAAAAAAACGATTATTGCCCACATTGCTAAGTTTTTAAGATTCATAGTTATAAGATAAGAATTATTATAAATTTAACAAGTGTATTTTTACACCTCTTTTGTTAAAATCACAGTGTGATTTACCATCTTAATGACGCATCCTCCTAATGTTTCTTTTCTTAGTTTCTGCTCTTTAATTTTATTCAAAATATTCTCTATTTTTTTACCTCTCACAAAATTCGGCTTTTTTCCCACTAAATGAATTAAATCGGATAGGGATCTAAAAATGACTTCATATGAATTATCAAAAAAATTATCTTTTAATATAAGTTCATTTTTTCTGTAGTTAAAAATCGAGTTTTCTTTCTTATTCTTTTCAACATAAAACTTTATTGATTGGTCCGACTTTTTTAAATTTTCTATTGTTAATTGAAATTTTTTCTTATCAAGGCCGAAATCCTCAAATTTCTTAATTAAGTATCTTACTTTAATTCTATTAAATTTGATATCATCATTAGTCGGATCATCTACATAAAAATTAAATATAAATCTCGATAAAAATATTAAATCTCTTTTATCAAATTCAATCAAAGGTCTAATTAAATTTATATTTTCTATTTGAGTATTTGTCCCAAGTGATACCAGTCCTTTTAAACCACTCCCCCTAGCCATTCTTAAAAAAAAGTTTTCAATTACATCATCTATATGATGACCTAAAACTAAGTTGCTAATTTCAAGTTTTTTACATTTTAAGAATAAAAGCTCATATCTTTTACTCCTGGCTAAGGATTGAATATTGCTCACAGGTTTTTTTCCCTTCCAAGTAAGAACTTGAGAATTGATTTTTAAAGATTTAAGAATTCTTTTTACTTTATAAGCCTCATAAGTAGATTCTTTTCTAAGTTTATGATCTACAATAAAATACCTTGGATTTAAGTTTTTTTTTAAAGCATATACTTTTGTTAAAAAAGCTAAAGCCAAACTATCTGCCCCTCCAGACACTGCAACTATAAAATTAGTGTCTATTTTGAATGACTTTTCAAATTTTTTAAAAATTTTATTTACTTTATGATTTAAAATTTTTGATTTATAGATTTTAGGAATTTTTTTTCTTACACTCAAATTTTTGAGACTCATACTTTGCTTTTTGAATAACAGACTGATTTGCGTCTGGGTATTGTTTTTCAACACCACTTATCATTTTACAGCCTTGATCTTTTTCTCCAATCTGTATCATTGATACACCTAGCTTTAATAAATTAATAGGAGCTTTTTCTCCTTTTGGGTATTTTTGATAACCTTCTAAATAAGCTGAAGCAGCATCAGTATATAATTGTCTTATTCTAAATGTTTCAGCATACCAATATTGTGCGTTACCTGCCAATTTATGATCAGGATTAGAAATTACAAATTCTCTAAATGCTCTTTCAGCAGTAGGGTAATCTCCAACTTTTAAGAAACTCGTTGCAAATTCATATTGCTCAGGCGCTGAAACATCTGGTAAAATTTTTTCTTCTGCTTGAAATGTCTCAGTAACGATTGATGCAGTCGTTTCAACTGATTGTATTTTTTGAGTTGTATCGCTTGTAGAATTATCTTTATAAGATATTGAACCTAAATCTTGTGGTTGAGATGAGCCTGGTAAAATTTCTGTATCTGTTTCTGAACTTTTTTTTGAGGTCAAATTTATAGTTTCACCATTTGATAGAGCAGTTTCTAAGTCTTGAAATCTAAGTTGATTATCTGATTGAACTTTAGAAAGTCTATTTGATAACTTATCTAGCTTAAAATTTATTTCTTCAAATTTATTAGTGAGTTCCTGAAACTGATTTTCAATTTCAGATAATTTCAATAAATGTCTTGTAAGTACATCCTCAGAGTTATTATCAACGCTTGATAAAGCTGAATTGGTGTTATTGAATTCACTTGAATTTGAATAAACAGCTTTTTCAAGAGTTTTCAAATCTTTTTTGATTATCTCGAGTGTATCGTAAATATTATGATTATCAGCTAGAGATGGATAAAAAATTAAAAAATTAAATAAAAAAAAAATTTTGAATTTTAATAATTCTTTAAAGTATCTCATTCGATTAGGTTATGTCTAAAATAATGGCAAAAAAAAGACCTCTTAAATCATTATAATTTAAGAGGTCTTAAATATTAATTAATTATTTAATTTGCTTTGACTGTTACAGATCTTCTATTTTTTGACCAAGCTAATGGGTTAGATCCAGAGTCTACTGGTCTTTCTTTACCATAACTTAAAACTGAAATTCTGTCAGAAGATATTCCGTAAGTCATTAAATAATCTTTAGCTGCATTAGCTCTTCTCTCACCTAATGCTAAGTTATATTCTCTTGTTCCTCTTTCGTCAGCATGTCCCTCTAAAACAATTGTAATTTTAGAATTCTTTCTTAACCATGCAGCTTGCTTTCTAAGAGTTTCTCTAGAAGCTGTAGTTAAAACTGACTCATTAGTTGCAAAAAATACTCTATCAGGAACACCTGAAGCTAAGTACTCAACTGTATCTGTTCCAGTGTAAACATCACCTTGCATCTGCCCTGTAGATTTTTTCGATGTAGCACATGCAGAAAGTGCTAAACACGCAACTACTATTAAAAATCCATTTTTTAGAATTTTGCTTAATTTCATTATTACTCCTTGATCAATATTTCTTTAGTCTTAGTTTTTCACAACTAATTAGATCTTTCAAGGCTAAAAATCAAGCGAATTAATTATTAATTACTTAATAAAGATGACCATGATGGGTCTGATCCATCAGTTGGAGTAGGAACTTGTCTCTCATTATAGCCCGTTAAATCTATAGACCATAATTTTGCAGAAAAACCCTTTCCTTTAGAGTCTGTTTTTGTCTCCCTATAAAAAATTAGAACTCTTCCATTGGGTGACCAGGATGGAGCTTCTTGATAAAAATTTTCAGTTAATAATCTTTCACCGCTTCCATCAGTTCTCATTACTCCTATATAAAATTTTCCTTTATGTAATTTTGTAAATGCGATTAGATCACCTCTTGGAGACCAAACTGGAGTACCATAAATTCCTTTGCCGAAAGATATTCTTTTAACATTACTTCCATCACTCTTCATAACGTAAATTTGTTGATAACCACTTCTGTCGGAGTTGAAAGAAATAAATTTTCCATCCGGAGAGTAAGAGGGTGATGTATCTATAGATGGATGATTTGTTATTTTTTCAACTATTCTATTTTCTAAATCCATCGTGTAAATTTCAGAATTACCATCCTTAGCAAAACTCATTATTATTTTTTTCCCATCTGGAGAAAATCTTGGTGCAAAAGTCATACCAGGAAAATCTCCTACAACTTCTTGAGTTCCTGTTTCAATATCTAATAAATAAACTCTTGGTAAATTTCTAAAGTATGAAAGATAAGTCACCATTTGACTTGTTGGATTAAATCTTGGGGTTAAAACAAGTTCGTTTCCTAATGTCAAAAATTTATTATTAGCACCATCTTGATCCATGATAGCTAATTTTTTTACCCTTTGAGTTTTAGGTCCTTCTTCTGCAACATAAATTATTCTAGTGTCAAAATAACCTCTTTCACCAGTTAATCTCTCATATACTTTATCTGTTATTATATGACCAACTCGTCTCCAATTATTTGGAACAGTTGTAAAAGCTAGCGCCATCATTTCTTTACCCGCAAGCACATCCCACAATCTAAATTCTACTCTTAGTTTTTCCTCCACATAACTAACTTTTCCAGTGATCAAAGCCTGAGCTTTAATTAAGTTCCAATCTTCAAATCTTGGTTTTAAATTTGCAATATCTGGTTCTTGCAAAAAAGCATCTTTATTCAATGGATTAAATAATCCTGATACCTTTAAATTATTTTCTACAATGGAAGATATTTCAGAACCGATATTTTTCTTTTTAAGAATATTCTGAAAATTTTTTCTTGATTCCTCATCTATAGATAGTGGAGAAACTGCAATAGGTAATGGGTTTAGATTACCTCTTGTTATATCAACCTCAATTAAACCAAAGGATTTTACTGGTATTAAAATTATAATTAAAGTTATTAAAAAATTTTTCATTTTTTTATGAGTTATATTAACCTTCTAGCATTTCTCTTGCATCAAAATTTAACTGTAATTCTTTCCATCTTTCATAACCAGTGCTAGGAACTCTTAAAGGCTGACACAATTTAATAGCTCTTAAAGCACTTTCTGCTAACACTTTATAAAATCCTTGTCCTGGCTTATTCATTCTAGCATGATCTAAAATTTCTGACTTAATTACTGACCCATCTGGTTTTAATTCAAGTTTTATTCTGACAAGTAAATTTTCATTATATGGTAGTCCAAGTGGAATACTCCAACAACCAAAAATTTGTGCTTTTAATGCATCTTCCTCACTTAATGATAGCCCTGTATTCTCAAAATTTTTATTTTGGTCTTGGCTTAAATCTGGATTTTTCTTTAAAGTCTCTGCTTTGCTCTCTTTAGATTTATCAATCAAAGCAGCAATATTATTTGGATCAAATAATTCCTCCTTTTCAAATTCAGAAACTTGCTTTACTTCATTGTCAACTTTTTCAGGGTTTTGTTTATCCTCTTTTATTTTTTCAACTTTCTTTACTTTGTCCTCTGGCATTGGGACAGCATCAGGCTTGATTTTCTTAACTTTTTTAGGTGGAGCTTGTTCTGATACTAATTTTTTTTCTTTTTCTTTTACTTTTTCAATTATTTTTTTTGCTTTGGGTGCAAAGGGAATATTTGTTTTTTCAGTTATTTGAATTAATTCTACTGAAACGATTGGAGGAAGATCAATTGGTTTTTTTGCTAAAAAAGGAAGACTCATTGCCGTTAAAAAAATAACAAATAGGTGTAAAACAGATGAAATTACAATACTCCTATTCACAAAAAAATTACCTTTCTTTGTATGGTTCTGAAATTAAAGCTACTTTTGTAAATCCTGAACCTGAAAGTAACCCCATAATTTCAAGGACTCTACCGTAATTAATAGTTTTATCCCCTCTTACATAAATTCTTGTATCAGTCCGATTTTTTGAGACCGCTAACACTTTTGCAATGATTTTTTCATATTCGACTTTTGACTCTTGAATAAAAATTTCACCTTTTGAATTTATAGTTAAAGTAAGAGGCTCTTGCTCTTCCGGAAGCGAGTCAGCTGAACTTTCTGGTAAATCAACCTGAACTCCTACTGTTAATAAAGGTGCAGTTACCATGAAAATAATTAGTAGGACCAACATTACATCTACAAATGGTGTCACATTTATTTCACTCATTGGTTCTTTTGATGAGCGATTTAACTTGAATGCCATTCTAGATAATGGTTAAAAATCTTTTAGAAAAGTTTTCTAACTTTTGCGAATATTTCAAAGAGTCATTATTAAATTTATTGTATGCGATTACCGCGGGAATTGCTGCCAATAAACCTAATGCAGTAGCAAAAAGAGCTTCTGCAATTCCAGGTGCTACAATTGCTAAACTTGTATTCCTTGAAATTGCAATAGATTGAAAAGAATTCATTATACCCCAAACAGTCCCAAATAATCCTATAAAGGGTGCTGTTGATCCAACAGTTGCTAAAAAGGTAAATCCCTTTGTAATTTTAGACATTTGTTTTTCTATCCCAGTTTCTAACATTGAAGTCATTCTAGTATTCAAATCTGTTTTAGATCTTCTTTTAAGAAGATTTTGCATAGCGTCTTTAAAAATAAGTGCCATTGGGTCATTTATATTTCCCGGAAGGTTGTTGTAAAAAGACTCTGCAGATTTTGAATTCCAAAACTTAGTTTCGAATTCTTCTGAACTTTGATTGATTTTTTTAAATAATTTAAATTTTTCAAAGATTACCGCCCATGAATAAACTGAGCATGCAATTAGAATAATAATGACTGATTTTACAATTATATCAGCTCTTATAAATAAGTTCATAAGCGAAAAATCAGCGCTTGATGCAAGTCCAACTGCTTGGGATGAAATATCAGCTTCCATAAGGTCTTCTCACACTTAAATGTGTCATGAATTTGACTTCAAAAGTCAAAGATTAATCCTCTTTTTGGTGAGTTTCATAGTAAAAACTCGCAATTAGAATAGCATCAGCTTTGTTAGAGTCTTTTTTTTTTGAAAGTTGTGTTGAGAAATAAGGAAATATTTCAATTGCTCTTGTTCTACTGGCATCTTTTTGAGAATTAATTAAATTAAAATATTTTTTCCATTTAGCTGGTCTTACGAAAAACATTGGTAATTGCATTGCAGAACATATCCCTTTTAAAATCCCAAAAGACTGACCAAAATTAAACATACTAGTTACGCCTTGTCCTGGCATTGCAGAAACTTGTTCTATCACAACTCTAATTTCATCATCTTTTTTATTAATTCTTTTTAAAAATTCGTTATAAATTTGGGCACCATTAACTTGTTTTTTATTTTTTTTGCCCTCTGTCATGACTGGCATTTCAATTACTTCAAGAATTCTTCCATCTTTAAAAAAACAAATTGAGCCCGAAATACCTGGATCTATACCAATTATAAGCATATTCTATATCTAGTTTAAAAATTTAGCATTTGAATAAATATTTTGCACATCATCATCATCTTCCAAAATTTCAAAAAAACTAATTAGTTCATTTTTTTTCTCCTCTGAAATTTCAACTGCGTTTAAAGGCACCCACTCTATTCCTGTCGAAATAAAATTACTTATTTTTTTCTCCAACTCTTTTTTAACATTGTAAATATCATTTATTGAACACTGTATCTCATGAAATTCTTTATCCGATTTACACTCATTTGCACCAGCCTCAATAGCAAGTTCTAATATATCTTCATCCGAAATTTCATTTTTATCAATTTTAATTACTCCTAGTTGAGAAAAATTATGTGATGCTGAACCTTGAGTTCCCAAACTTCCTCCTGATTTTTGAAAAATTGTTCTTATATTCGAAGCGGTTCTATTTTTATTATCAGTTAAAGTCTCAACTATAACAGCAACTCTATCAGGACCAAAACCTTCATATCTCAAATTTTCAAAATTTGACTGATTACTCATTGAGGACTTATCTATAGCTCTCGCTATATTGTCTTTAGGCATATTTGCTGACCTTGCAGCTTGCACAGCAGAACGTAATCTTGGGTTCATAGCTGGATCTTTATCACCTAACTTAGCTGCAACGGTAATCTCTTTAGATAGCTTAGAAAAGATTTTCGATCTTTGTTTATCAGCTTTACCTTTTTTGTGTTTAATACCTGCCCAATGAGAATGTCCTGCCATAAAAAATTAAGTATTTTTTAAAAGACCTCCAAATATATAACTATCGATACTATCTGCTAAGCCAGTTTCTAAATTACAATTTACTATAACTCCACTCAATGAAGCTTCTCCATTAGCTGGAAAATGTTTAGTTGATTCCTTTTTCATGAATCTATTAATAGAATTATCTTTATTCATACCTATAACTGAGTCATAATCTCCACACATTCCCGCGTCTGTTTGATAAGCAGTGCCATTTTTTAAAATTCTTGCATCATTAGTAGGTATGTGAGTATGAGTTCCAATAACGAGTGTTGCTTTTCCATCAAAATAATGACCGATAGCATTTTTTTCACTTGTTATTTCTCCATGGAAATCAACAATTAGAAAATCATAATCTTTTTTTAAATTATATTTTTCTAAAAAATCTTTTGAAATTTTAAAAACATCATCACACTTTTTCATAAAAACATTTCCCATTAAATTTAAAACTCCCACCTTGTAATTTTTTTTTGATTTATAAATCTCAAATCCTCTACCAGGAGCGGGTTCAAATAAATTTTTGGGTCTTAATAATCTATTCTCCTTATCAATAAAATTCATTATGTCTTTTTGATCCCAAACATGGTTTCCAGTTGTAATAACATCAACTCCATTTTCAAAGAAATTTTGACATATTTCTTTTGTTAAACCAACGCCGGTATCATCAGCATTCTCAGCATTTATAATTACAAAATCGATATCTCTTTTTTTAATCTGACCTAATAAATCTTTAGTTATCTTTCTACATCCAGATAATCCAACAACATCACCTAAAAATAAAATTTTCATAAAAAAATTATTTATTTGTTATAATAAAATCTAACCCAATATCATAATTATTAGTTGGTATTTTTTTTACTTTTTGAAAAGAGTAAGCAAATCCAATTGTTAGCACCTTTTTTCGTTTTCTAATCTTATTAATATACCTATCATAAAATCCTCCACCATAACCAATCCTGTTGAAATTTTTGTCAAACGCAACAAGGGGTACTAACAAGACATCTGGATGTTTTACCTTTTTTGAAATTGGTTCTGGTATTCCAAATTTATTAATAGCTAAGGGATCATTCGTTGACCATTGAAAGAAGTTCATTTGTGAATTTTTCTTTATTTTTGGCAATGTTATAATAAATTTTTTCTTTTCAAATTTTTCTAAGATTTGTAGAATATTTATTTCATAATTATATGGGTAATAACCGCCAATTATTTTACCAAGAACCTTTTTTCTTTTTAAAATATTCAAAATTAAATCAAAATTAAAAATAAATTTTTTAATTTTTTTTTGTTTTCTTATCTTTAGAATTTTTTTTCTAATTTGAGATTTTTTCACGAAATTCTACTTAGATATTTTATCTATATTTACTTTTTCAACAAAATTTGAAATTTCATCAGCAGCAGTATCAATTAACTTTTCATAATGTTTTTGATTCTGTTCAATTTCATCTTTTAATTCTAAGTGATTTCTATTCAAATTTTTAATTTCCTCCTCTTTTCTATCTTTGTATTCATAGACTAATGATTTTAACTCTCTAAATTTATCTGAAAGTTCTTTTAATTCTGTCTTTTTCTGCTCAACTTTTTTTTTAGTTTCATAATATTCATCCATCACTTTGACTGCAGTAATCAGTAAAAGTTTATTTTCACCAATATTTCCTAAATCATTTTTTAAGTCGTTAAACTTTTGATTGATTTGTATTAATAATTCTTCAAGATGTTCTTCCTGTCCATCATCACATGACAACAAAAACTCTTTGCCATTAAATTTAATAGTTACGTTTGCCATTTATCGATTTCATCCATTAAAGTATTGGTTTCTTGGTTTAATTCATCTATTTTTTCGGAAAATTCTAATCTTTTTTTTTCTTCAATTTTTTCTCTATTTTGTAATTCCTCTAATTTTCTTGATAAATTATCATGCTCTTCCACTAAAGTTTTATGTTTTTTTTCTAATTCTGCTTTTTCAATTTCTAATTGATTTTTTTGTTCTCCAAGAATTTCCATATTTTCTTTTGTGTCTGGATCCTCAAGGTTTAAATTTTTTAGTTTCGCCAATGCGATATTAAGCTTTTTTTCTTTTTCAAGAATAGAATTCATATATATATGTTTATATTATTAAATAGAATCTTCTAAGTCTAGACAGGATAAATTTGAGTAAATTTTATAAAGAATTAGCTAATTGTATTAGATTTCTCTCAATTGATGCTGTTCAAAAAGCCAACTCGGGTCACCCTGGAATGCCGATGGGAATGGCAGATGTTGCTACAGTACTTTTTAAAGATTTTTTAAAATTTAATCCAAAAAATCCTAGCTGGATTAATAGAGATAGATTTGTTCTCTCTGCTGGGCATGGATCAATGTTACTTTACTCTCTTCTTTATTTAACTGGTTATAAAAGTGTTTCTTTAAATGATATTAAAAATTTTAGACAATTGGAATCCATATGCGCTGGACATCCTGAATATCATCCAAATACTGGTATTGAAACCACTACAGGTCCATTAGGACAAGGAGTCTCAAATGCAGTTGGATTTGCAATATCAGAAGAAATTTTAAAAAAACAATTAGGGAAAAAAAAGATCAATCATAAAACTTATGTTCTCGCTGGAGACGGATGCTTAATGGAAGGTATTAGTCACGAGTCATTGAGCTTAGCTGGACATCTAAAATTAAAGAATCTTATTTTATTATTTGATAATAATTCTATATCAATCGATGGTCCTACTAACTTAGCTGTTTCAGATGATCACGAAAAAAGATTTAAGAGCTACGGATGGGGCTTTTTAAAAATTAATGGTCATGATTTTAAAGAAATATCTAAAGCTTTAAAGAAAGCACAGAAATCAAAAAAACCTATTGCAATTTCATGTAAAACAACAATCGGTTATGGATCTCCAAACAAAGAGGGTAAGGCTTCATCTCATGGAAGTCCACTAGGTGATGAGGAAATTAAACTGGTTAGAAAAAAACTAAAATGGAAATATGAGCCATTCAAGATTCCGACTGAATTATTAAATGAATGGAGAAAAATTGGAGAAAAAGCCTCACAGAAAGCTCAGAACAATAAAGTAAACTTTTCAAATTTTAAAAGTTTAAATTCATTTAAAAAATTAATTGAAAAAGCAAAAGTTGAGTATACTAAAAATACTAAACCAATAGCTACAAGGAAATCATCTGAAATATTTTTGAACATTATAGCAAAATTTCCTTACTTAATTGGTGGTTCAGCTGATTTGGCTGGATCAAATAATACTAAAACTAAAGATCATAAAATAATCAAACCAGGGGATTTTTCAGGAAATTATATTCATTATGGAGTTAGAGAGCACGCGATGTGTGGAATAATGAATGGTATAGCATTACACAGTGGATTAATTCCTTATGGCGGAACGTTCCTAATATTTAGTGACTATTGTAAACCATCCATCAGACTAGCAGCAATGATGAAACAACAAGTTATATATGTTTTTACTCATGACTCTATTGGCTTGGGTGAGGATGGCCCAACTCATCAGCCAATAGAACAATTAACAAGTTTAAGATCTATTCCGAATTTAAACGTTTTTAGACCTTCAGACACCATTGAAACTTTTGAGTGTTGGGAATTAGCTCTTAAAAGTAAAAATACTCCAAGTGTAATTTCACTAACCAGACAAGGTGTCAATCCTGTTAGACTTGAAAATTCTCTTAAAAATAAATCATCTTTGGGTGCTTATGAAGTTTTGAGAACTGGGGATAATATAAGTGTAACAATTTTAGCAACTGGGTCTGAAACAAGTTTAGCAAGTGATGTGGGTCATAAATTAGCCACAGATGGTATTTATTCCAAAATCATATCAATGCCTTGTCAAAAAATATTTGATCAACAAAGTGAGGAATACAAAAAAAAAATACTAGGTGAAACTAAACTAATAGTATCTATAGAAGCCTCCGAAACGAATTATTGGAAAAAATATACTGGTATAAATGGATTAAACTTTGGAATAAACGACTTTGGAAAAAGCGCACCATATAAAAAAATTTATGACCATTTCAAGTTAAATTCTGAAAGCATTATAAAAAGGATCAAAGAAAAATTATGAAAATAAAAATTGGTATTAATGGAATGGGTAGAATTGGAAGAATGATTCTTCGCTCTATTTATGAGAGAAATAAAAAAATAGAAATTATGCATATTAATAATAGAACAAATTCTGAAACTTGCTCGGCTCTTTTAAAATATGACTCAATTCATGGAAAATTTGAAGCTGATATAAGCTATGATGAAAATAATCTTATTGTAAATAAAAACAAAATTTCTTTTGGTCAAGAAACAGATTTAAATAAAATTAATTGGAAAAAATATGATGTTGATTACGTGTTTGAGTGTACTGGAAAATTTAATTCTAAAGATAAATTGCAACCACATCTTAATAATGGAGCGAAAAAAGTTATTGTCTCAGCTCCATGTAAAAATGCAGATAAAACTATTGTCTTTGGAGTAAATGAATCTGAGCTAAAAAAAGAGGATAAAATTGTTTCTGCTGCATCCTGCACAACAAATTGCCTAGCACCAGTCGCTCATATTTTAAATGAAAATTTTGGAATAGAAAAAGGTTTTATGACAACCATACATGCATTTACTAGCGATCAAAGAATTTTAGATAATTCACACAAAG
This sequence comes from uncultured Pelagibacteraceae bacterium, assembly GCA_902541825.1. Classification (GTDB taxonomy): domain Bacteria; phylum Pseudomonadota; class Alphaproteobacteria; order Pelagibacterales; family Pelagibacteraceae; genus Pelagibacter. The sequence continues at coordinate 22,597 of CACBRY010000006.1, forward strand.
ACCCTAGAAGAGCTAGAGCTGCTAGTCAATCAATCGTACCAACTTCTACTGGTGCTTCAAAAGCTATAGGTGAAATAATTCCCTCTCTTAAAGGAAAGTTAGAGGGTGTAGCAATGAGAGTACCAACCCCAAATGTCTCATTAATTGAACTCGTCTTTTGTACTAAAAAAGATTTGAATATTGAAAAAATAAATTCAGCATTTGAGAATTTTAGTAAAAAAAATAAAGTTGTTGAAATCACAAAAGAAAAACTTGTTTCAATTGATTTTAATCATAATCCTGCTTCGTCAATTATTGATGCAAGTTTAACAAATGTGGTTGGTAAAAATATGGGAAAAATCTCAGCGTGGTACGATAATGAATGGGGTTTTTCAAATAGGATGTGTGACATAGCTGAATACCTTCATAAGATTTCTTAATGAATAGTATAAAAGACCAAAAAAATCTTAGTCAAAAAAAAGTTTTATTAAGATTAGATTTGAATGTCCCATTAAAAAATGGATCAATTACAGACGAAACAAGAATAAATAAGATTATTCCTATGATAAATTTTTTAATTAAGACACAATCAAAGATTATAATAATTTCTCATGTAGGGCGACCAAAAGGTAAAGTAATTACAGATCTCTCACTTGAACCAATTTGTGAAAATATTGAAAAAAAAATAAATAGAAAAATAAGATTAGTAAAAGAGGATATTTTTAAATTAGAAAAAGAAGATTTGTTTGAAAATCCTAACGATCAAATAGTTTTTTTAGAGAATATTAGATTTTATGAAGAGGAGGAACAAAATGACGCTAATTTCGCAAAACATTTAGCTAAACTTGCTGATTTGTATGTAAACGATGCTTTTTCTTGCTCTCATAGAACACATGCTTCTGTAAGTAAAATTACCGAATTTCTTCCGTCTTTCGCTGGATTACAGTTAGAAACAGAGATTAGTGCTTTAAAAAAAATTACAACAGAAATCAAAAAACCAATCACTTGTATCATTGGGGGATCAAAAATTTCAACAAAAATTGGGATAATAAAAAATTTAATATCTAAATTTGATAATATTATCATTGTTGGTGGCATGGCTAATAACATTATTAAATACAAAGGAAACCAAATAGGTAAATCAATTAAAGAAGAGAATTGCGATCTAATGATAAAAGAAATTTTTGAGACTTCAAAAGGTTATTCTTGTAAAATTATTTTCCCAGAGGACGTTTTGATTGGAAAAAATTTAGATAGCGAACCTCAAATCAAACAACTAAATAATATCAAAGAAGATGATATTATTTTGGATATTGGCCCTAAAACATTAAGTAAGATAAAAAGTATTATTGAAAATAGTGAAACAGTTCTTTGGAATGGACCAGCGGGATATTTTGAAAATCCAAATTTTGCTAATGGCAGTTACGATATTGCAAAAGCTATCGCAAATAAAAATAAAAATAATTCAATTTACTCAGTTGTAGGAGGTGGAGATACAATAGCTCTTATCAATAAAATTAAATTAATAGAAAATTTTAACTTTGTTTCAACTGCCGGTGGAGCATTTTTAGAATATCTTGAAGGAAAAGAGTTACCTGGTATAAAAGCTTTAAATTAATATGTCTGAATTAAATAACATTGCACTAAAAATACTTAATAATGGAAAGGGTATTCTTGCAGCTGACGAGAGTACTACAACTATGACTAAAAGATTAGAGTCAGTTAAAGTACAATCAACAGCTGAAAACCGATTATTATTTAGAGAAACATTGTTTAGCGCGTCTGGTATGACTGAATATATTGGAGGAGTAATTTTATACGATGAAACAATAAAACAAATAACTTCAAAAAAAAATAAAATTCCAGAATTAATTTCTGCTATGGGCAGTGCCCCAGGTATCAAAGTTGATACTGGAGCTAAAGTTTTAGCTGGTTCACCGGATGAAAAAATTACTGAAGGTTTGGATGGATTAAGAGAAAGATTAAAAGAATATTATAAATTAGGAGCCAAGTTTACAAAATGGCGAGGTGTTTATAGCATATCAAAAAAATATCCAAGTAAACTCTCAATTCAATCTAATGCACATGCGTTAGCTAGATATTCTGCATTAGTTCAAGAATGTAATATGGTTCCAATTGTTGAACCTGAAGTCTTAATGGATGGTGAGCATTCAGCAAAAGAATGTTATGAAAAGACTTCTGAAGTAATAAAAAAATGTTTTGAAGAATTAATCTTGCATAAAGTTGATTTGAAAGGAATTATATTAAAGCCAAATATGATTTTAGCTGGTAATAAATGTAAAAACAAAATATCAAACGAAGAGGTTGCAAAGTTAACTCTTAAATGTTTAAAAGACTCTGTTCCATCAGAAGTACCAGGAATAGCATTTTTATCTGGTGGTCAATCAGAAATAGAGGCAACAGAAAATTTAAATTTGATTAATAAACATAATGATACCAGTTTTATAATGAGTTTCTCTTATGGACGAGCTCTTCAACAGAGTGCGTTAAAATTTTGGTCCCAAGACACAAAAAATATTGAAGGCACCCAAAAAATTTTTAACCAGAGAGCAAAAATGAATACATTAGCTGCTCAGGGTAAATGGTCTAAAGAACTTGAGAATTAATAAAAAAAAATTTATTTATCTCATTTCACCGACAAAAATTGATAAGCTATTCTATCAAGATTTAACCAAGGTCCTTCAACAAAAAAAAGTGAGTTTTTTTCAGTTGAGGCTTAAAAAAGAAACTTTTAAAAAAAAATTGGTCATCGGTAGAAAAATTTTGAAAATTTGTAAAAAATTTAATGTTAAATTTCTAATTAATGATGATGTTTTAGTTGCTAAGAAATTAAATGCTGATGGTTGTCATTTGGGTCAAAAAGATATGGATATTATCAAAGCAAGAAAATTAATTGGCAACAAGATAATAGGTGTTACATGTCATAACTCTGTAAAATTATCAAAAATTGCTGTAAAAAATAAGGCTGACTACATAGCCTTAGGAGCTTTTAATAATTCAAAAACCAAAAAAATAAAATACAAAGCCTCAATTAATTTGCTTAGAAAAGTCAAAAAAATCACAAAAACTCCTGTAGTTGCTATTGGTGGTATTAATTCTAAAAATTATAAAAATCTTTTATTGAATAAAGCAAACTTTTTAGCTATTTCAGCCTACATTTGGAATAACAATAAATTGAAACCATTAGAGGCAATTAAGATTTTAAAATGAAAATAAATGCTGGAGAAATTAGAGTGGGTATGCTGCTAGAACATAAAAATGACTTGTGGCAAGTACTAAAAACTCAACATGTGAAGCCCGGAAAAGGAGGTGCATTTGCGCAGGTTGAAATGAAAAGTTTAAATAAAAATACTAAATTGAATGAGCGATTTAGATCGAGTGAAACTGTTGAAAAGGCATCATTAGATGAAATGAATTATAATTATCTTTATGAAGATGAAAATAATTATTTTTTTATGGAACCAAAATCATTTGAGCAAATTGAAGTTAAAAAAAGTTTAATTGGTGAAAAGGGAAAATTGTTGACTGAAAATTTAGAAGTATCTGTTAGCTTTTATAATGAATTACCTATTTCAGTAGATTTACCAAAACAAGTTGTATGTAAAATAGAAACTACTGATGCTGCTTTAAAAGGACAAACTGTTTCATCATCTTATAAGCCGGCAACATTAAATAATGGTTTAAATATTCAAGTGCCTCCTTTTATTGAAGCTGGAGACGAAGTAATTATAGATACGAGAAATCTTGAATATATTAAGAAAAATTAACTATGAATTCTATATCTGCTAATTTGAATATTATGATTAAAGCATGTGAAAAAGCATCGAAAATATTGATTAGAGATTTTGGTGAGATTGAAAAGTTGCAAGTAAAAAAGAAAGGACCTTCAGATTTTGTTACTAATGCAGATTTGAGAGCTGAAAAAATAATCATAGAAGAATTAAAAAAAGCAAAACCAAATTTTTCAATCTTAAGTGAAGAGGCTGGATTTAAAAAAAATAAAGATACAAAGAATATTTGGATTATTGATCCTATAGATGGGACTATAAATTTTTTACATGGCATACCTCATTTTGCTATTTCGATCGGTTTGATATCAAATGATGAGATAAAATCTGGTTTAATTTTTGATCCTATTAAAAATGAAATGTTTTATGCGGAAAAAAACAATGGTGCTTATTTTAACAATGAAAGAATTAGAGTTTCTAAAAAAAATGAATTATCAGAATGTTTGTTTGCAACAGGTGGAAAAAAATATAATTTTTTAAATGAAATTTCCACTAGAAAGTCAGGTTGTGCAGCTTTAGATTTAGCATATGTTGCTTCAGGAAGATACGATGGATATTGTCAATCTGATCTAAATCTTTGGGATATAGCAGCTGGATTAATTATTATTAAAGAAGCAGGTGGTATAATTAATGATATTGACCTTAATAATCATAAAAATTTAAAAGTGATTGTATCAAGTCCTAATATTAATGATAAATTCATCAAAAAAATAAGTAACTTTTAATTGTTTTAAAAAAAACTTTTGTTATAAGTCTCCAAATGAAAAAAAAAATTCATCCAAATTATCACTCAATAAAAGTTGAGATGACTGATGGAACTCAATTTGAAACTAAATCAACTTGGGGGAAAGAAGGTGATTTACTAAAACTAGAGATTGATCCAAAGTCTCATTCTGCATGGACTGGTGGAAAGCAAAAGTTGATGGATAAGGGAAGAATAAGCAAATTCAATAAAAAATTTCAAAATTTTAAAAGTGAAAAGTAATTGATGTCCAATGCACCATTAATGCCGATGGCAACAGCTGTTTGGCTAGTAGAAAACACTACTTTAACATTCAAACAAATCGCTGAATTTTGTAAACTGCATGTTGTTGAAGTTCAGGGAATAGCTGATGGAGAAGTGGCTAAAGGGATTAAAGGATATAATCCTATAATCGCTGGTCAGTTAACTAGAGATGAAATAAATTTATCTGCAGAAGATGAAAATAGACCTTTGCAAATTCAAAATACTGATGTTGAAATATCTTTTTCCGAAAAAAAAAACAAAAAATACATTCCTTTATCAAAAAGACAAGATAAACCAGATTCTGCTTTATGGCTCATTAAACATTATTCTCAATTAAAAGACTCACAAATCGCAAAGTTAATTGGTATGACTAAAAATTCTGTTTCTTCCATCAGAAATAAAAGTTATTGGAATTTTAATAATTTAAATTCTAAAGATCCTGTGGCTTTGGGTCTTTTTTCTCAAAAAGATTTAATTGAAGCAGATGAAAAAGCTCAAAGACGATTAAAAAGAGAAAAAAGAGAGAAAGAAAAAGCCTTAAAGAAACAATGAGTTTATTAAATAAAACTATTGGACATAAAATTTTAAAAATGTTAACTAACCTTTTTTTTAGGAGGTAGTTATTAAAATAGAAGTCAAAGATAATAATGTAGAACAAGCACTAAGAGTTTTAAAAAGAAAACTCCAAAGAGATGGGTTTTTTAAAATTATAAAGTTAAAAAACACTTACGAAAAACCATCTGAAAAAAAAAAGAGAATTTTACAAGAAAATATTAAAAGAGTAAAAAAACTCAAAAAATTAAGAAATAGAATTTAAGTATATCGCGGGGTGGAGCAGTCTGGTAGCTCGTCAGGCTCATAACCTGAAGGTCGGCGGTTCAAATCCGTCCCCCGCAACCAAAAAATTAAATTAACTTTTTTTCTAAATCTTTTATTATTAATTGTGAATAATATATCTTTAATAATACCTCTTTACAACGAGGAAAATAGAATAAAAAAAAATCTTATATTTATAAAAAATTTTTTAAAAAGAAAAAATGTTGAAATTATTTTTGTTAATGATGGAAGTTATGATAGCTCAGAGAAAATAATTAAAAAATTTATATTTCAAAATAAAAACAAAAAATTTATCAAATATATATCTTATAAAAAAAATGTAGGTAAAGGGTATGCTATTAAGAAAGGAGTTCTTAATTCAAAAAAAAAATGGATTTTAATTTGTGATGTAGATATGTCAGTTATGCCCAATCAAATAGATATATGGTATAAAAAAAAATATATTCTAAAAGAAAATGAAGCTTATTTTGCATCCAGAAAACATTCATTATCTAAAATTAACACTTCACTAATCAGAGAATCACTAGGCGTAATTTTCAACTTAATCATTTTTTTACTTTTTGATATTAAAATAAAGGATACACAATGTGGCTTTAAGCTATTTAACAAAAATTATGCAAAATCTATATTTCGTAAGATTAATTCTTACAGGTTTTCATTTGATGTTGAGTTAGTTTTGCTTTTAAAAAAAAAAAATATAAAGATAAGAGAATTACCAGTAAATTGGATACATAAAAGTGGTAGTAAATTAAATATTTTTTACGATATACCGTTAATGTTATATGACCTTTTAAAGATAAAATTTAAAATCAAATGAAAAACTTGATATTACAATTTAAATTTTTTTATAGGCTTTACCAGAAAATAATAAGAAAAAGAAAAAGTGAATATGATTTTATTAAATATATATTTAATCAAACTGGTAAAGTTAATGTTCTGGATCTTTGCTGTGGTGATAGTTATGTATTAAATTACGTTGAAAATTACGTTGAAAATTACATTGGTATAGATAATAACCAAAATTATCTTAAAAACTCTGAATTTAAATACCCAAGATTCAAATTTATAAATTCAAATATTGAAAATCTTAGTAAGATAAAAGAATTAGAAACAACCCATATTGATTTTATATTTCTTAATGGAGCTATTCATCATTTAAATGATGATATTGTAAATAACTTATTGAATTTTTTGAATAATAAATACCCAAACGCTAAATATCTTACCATTGACCCAATTATTCATAAAAATAAATTTTTAAATAGAATTATGATTGATTTTGATAGAGGTAATTTCATTCGTGATATAAGTAAATATAAAACCCTGATGAAAAAATTTAATTCTTTAATAACTGATGATTTTTTTATAATGAGTTTTAAATTAATATTTCATTATAAAAATATCGATTTAAAAAAAATCTACAGAAATTGGAAGAATTGAACTGTTAATTGAATACAATTTCATTCACCAATATTCCTAAAAGCCTTCCATCTATGCTAGTAAGTTTTGATAAAGGAGTGGATGGATTTAATATATTAAACGTAATTACGTTATTACCATTTTTAAGGTAATTTTTTATATCATTAAGAATAATTTTTTTACTATTTGAGTCTAGAGAGATCTCTTTATAGCTTTTATTATTTATCAGTATTTTTATTTTTAAATCCTCATTTTTATTAGTAAAAACTTGATTTAAATAAACGTTAATAGAATTAATTTTTGTATTTTTTATTTTAAATATAATACTTGAAAAATATCCTTCTGACCAAACACCACCACTACCTATACTTCTTCCATAATTTGGATGTGACCAACCTAGCCCCAAAATTCCATCTTTATCATTTTCTTTTAATTGAATTTTTTCACTTTTAACTTGCCTAGCTTCTACAGAGTTAAATTTCAAAATATCATTTTCTAACATAAATTTTTTCTTGTTTGGTAAAAGCATCCATAATCCATTTCTGTTAAAAAATCCGTGATCACTGTCTTTTAATAAAAATTTTATATGTCTTAAGTGATCTTTATTTTCAATTATAAAAGCTTTGTTAGAGTCTACTTCTTTAATCATTAATTTTTTTACAAATTTTGATCTATACTCTGATGCAAATTCTCTGTTGTATCTACCCAATCGAAAATAATTTGTACTTTCAAAATTATTATCTATCAAAAGATTTGATATAAATTTAAACGATTCTGTTCTATTTGAAATTTTTGTAGTTGAAATATTGTTATAGTTTTCTTCTACAAATTTCCAAATTGGGTCGTCCAATTTATCGTCTCTTACTTTTTTTTCTTTTAAAAAATTCATATTTAATGAATTTGAAAAATCAAAAATTTGAATAAGTAAAAAAATTATTAAAAAAGAATATCGATTTTTTTTCTCCGACTTATAAAGTTTATAAATAGTAAAAATTATAATTATATAATAAACCGGCCAAATTAATCTTCCTGAAGCACGCAAAATACTTAAAGGAGCGTAAAGGATATTTGGTAAATCTATACTCACAAGATTAAAAGAGCCAAAACTAACATTGTTACTTAACGCTAGTAAAAATAGAAATAAACATAATGTAAAATATTTCAAATTTAATCTAATATTCTTCAAATTCATTATATTCTTAATTATCAAATAAAAAATGAGAGTAAGAATTCCAAAACCAAGATAAGCAAAACCTTCTTTCTCACCACTAAAATTGTAAATATCTGGCAAAATTATTGACCAGTCATTTGAATTTAATGATGGTACAGGGTCGATAAAACTTAAAAAATTTGTTTTGTAATAACCATAACCAAAACCTAATGCGTCTGTTGCTGGAATATGGAAATATCCCACAAAATACATTGTGATTATCAAAAATAAAAATATTAAAAAGTTTTCTTTGAAAAAGTTATATGTAAATTTTAACTTATTATTGAAAAAAGAGAAAAAAAAATTCATTAATAATAATATTATAGTGAAATAAAAATGAACAAGAGATGAGAAAATAATTAAAAAAATTTTTTTGGGTAATATATTTTTCTGATTTTTGTCTATATCTAAGAAAATTCCAGCAAGTATTAACCAATGTGCGCCCAATGATAAATGAAAATTCAACCTATAAATTAAGATCGGAGATATCAAAAAGAAAACTCCAGCAAAAAGAGAGTATAAATTATTTTTTGTTAGATAATAGATTATTTTATAACCAAACAAAAATTGTAGAGAAAAACACAGAGCGATCCAGAGAGAGAAAAAATGAAAATTTTTAGGTAATATAAAATAAAATAACTTTGATAAAAAAGAAAAAAATGGAACTGCACCTGAGAATACAATTGAATTCGAGATCTCTCCATAATTTGGATTAGAACCGATTGGAAATCTCCAATTATCATTTAAAAAAAATTTAAGTGCTAAAAAATCACTTTTTAAATCGTATGTTGTAAACCATTCTGTATTGTCGAGACCAATATTAGACAATCCAAGATATAGTGTAGTAGAAATAGTTCCAATTAAAAAACTTAAAGAAAAAATTAATACCTCAGATTTATTTATCATTCTTGTTGATAATTTTTAAAATACCCTTAATTTGCAACTATAATACATGTATAAAAAAGAAACATTTAGAGATCTAGATAAAAAATATAATTCCCATCTCTATACAGGTTTTTTAGGTATCTTGATGAATTACTGTCATAAAAAACTTGAAAATTTTCAAAAAAAAGACACTTATGACAAAATTTTAGAAATAGGAGCTGGAAGCGCACCCCACATTAAATATCTCTCACATAAATATAACGAGTATCATATTGTAGATACATCTGATTATGCTGATGAGATCTATAAAAATGAAAAAAACCCTAAAATAAAATTTAAAAAATATGATGGATATAAATTACCATATGATAATGACTTTTTCGATAGGATAATAATATCACATTGCTTGGAGCATATTTTAAGTCCCGAAGAGTTTATTTTTGAGATGATGAGTAAATTAAAAAAAGGTGGCGTATTATCAATAGCATTACCAACAGATCCTGGATTTGCATGGCGGTTTGGTAGAATGATGATAAGACTATTTTCAATAAAAAAAACATATAATATTTCAGGCGAAGAGTATGAATATATTAACGCAACAGAACATATAAATTCTGTTTTCAACTTACGATCGATTATACGATATCATTTTAAAGATACAATAAATGAGGATTTCCTTCCGTTAAAAATCAAGTCTCCCGATTTAAATTTATTCTACAATGTCCAAATTTACAAAAACTAAATTTTAAATTTAGATTTTTTACTATCAATTAAAAAAGTTTTTACAGTATCAATTGTGAGGGATTTATAAGATTTTCCAAATTTTTCAATTTTTTCAATTATTTTCGGTGGTATTGTAATTATATGGCATCCTAATTGCCTCGCTTGTAAATAATTATATGGCTCTCTTACACTGGCCCACAAAATTTCCACATTCTTAAATGCTTTGGAGATTGAAATACTTTTTTTAAACTCTGGTATAGGATCTTTTCCTGTGTCCGCTGCCCTTCCAGCAAAAATCGAAATTATAATTTTAGATCTTTTATTTATACACTTTAAAATTTTTCTTGTTTGATAAGCATTATATACAGCTGTGATATTCAATTTAATATTTTTATCATTTAACTCTTTTATAATTTTACCCATAAAAATACCTTTTGAATTTACTACGGGTATTTTCACATAAACTTTTTTACTCCAAGAGTTAATGATATAAGCTTGTCTTTTAATTGAATTATAGTCATCACCAAATACCTCAAATGAAATAGGTTTATTGCAAACTTTTAATATTTTTTTTGAATAATCTTGATAATTTTTTGCACCTGCGGATCTCATTAGACTTGGGTTGGTTGTAAAGCCTTTCACAATTTTTTTTTTACTAAATTTTTGAATTAGATTAATATCTGCAATATCACAAAATATTTTTGTACCCATTAAATTTTAATTACAAATTTTTTGTTATATCCTCTGTCATTTTTTTTGCATCAGCAAATAACATTAAGGTATTTTCTTTATAAAATAGATCATTGTCAATACCTGCATATCCAGGGGACAAACTTCTTTTGACGAATAATACTGACTTACATTTTTCTACATCTAAGACTGGCATACCAAAAATTGGACTTTGAGGATCAGTTTTAGCAACTGGGTTCGTCACATCGTTAGCACCAATTACGAATGCTACATCTGCATTAGCAAAATCATTATTTATTTCCTCTAACTCAAACACCTCATCATATGGAACATTTGCTTCAGCTAAAAGAACATTCATATGCCCAGGCATTCTTCCAGCAACCGGGTGAATTGCATATGAAACTTTTATGTCGTTTTTTTTCAATGTATCAACCATTTCTCTTAAAGCATGTTGAGCTTGTGCGACTGCCATTCCATACCCTGGAACAATTATGACCGATGAGGCATTTTTCATCAAAAAAGCAGCATCATCAGCATTACCACTTTTTACTGGTCTTTGCTCTTTATTTGAGGAGCTTGAACTACTATCTGTTGCTCCAAATCCCCCTAAGATGACATTAAAGAATGAACGATTCATACCTTTGCACATTATGTAAGATAATATTGCTCCAGATGATCCTACAAGTGCTCCGGTGATAATTAATGCAGTATTCTCTAGAGTAAACCCAATTCCTGCTGCCGCCCATCCTGAGTACGAATTTAACATTGAAATTACAACTGGCATATCTGCTCCACCAATTGGAATAATTAATAGAAATCCAATTAAAAATGAAACTGCTAACAGTATCCAAAATAAATTGGAAGATTGAGATGCACACAACATGTAAATTAAAATAACTATAGAAATTAAAATTAATGCATTTAGTGGATGCTGACCCTTAAATACGATAGGTGAGCCAGACATGATTCCTTGAAGTTTTAAAAAAGCTATTATAGAACCTGAGAAAGTTATTGCACCAACCGCAGCGCCAATTGACATCTCAATTAAACTACCAAGTTTAATATTTCCTTTAGTGCCAAGATTAAAGGCCTCAGGATTTAAAAAAGCTGATATGGCAACAAAAACTGCAGCAAGTCCAACTAAGCTATGAAATCCAGCTACAAGTTCTGGCATAGCAGTCATTGGAATCCTATAGGCTATAAATGCTCCAATTGAACCACCTAATAAAATAAATATTAAAACAAAAATAAAACCTGTTGAAAAATTTCCAATAGAAAGAAATGTTACTGTTACGGCAATAATCATCCCTAAAATTCCAAATAAATTACCTTGTCTAGATGTTTCTGGAGATGACAGTCCCCTTAAGGCAAGAATAAAAAGAACGCCAGAAATTAGATAAAAGATTGCTGATAAATTAGCTGACAACATTATTTATCCTTCTTCTTTTTTTTATACATTGCTAACATTCTTTGCGTTACAAGAAACCCACCAAAAATATTTATTGCAGCTAAGGCAATTGCAAAAAAACCAAAAATACTTGAGGTGTTAAATATACTTTCTGAATTTCCAGATAATCCTGCAATTATGGCTCCAACAATAATCACAGATGAGATCGCATTTGTGACGGACATTAAAGGTGTATGCAAAGATGGTGTTACACTCCAAACCACATAATACCCAACAAATATCGATAGGATAAATATGCTTAATCTAAAAATTAAAGGATCTATTTCCATTTTATTTTATTAAAGTTTTTTCTATTATTTCATCTTCTAAATTAATATTAATTTTTTTGTTTTTTTTATCGAATAGATTGTCAACAAAATTAAAAACATTTTTTGCGTATAAACTTGATGCAGAAATCGGTAATTTGTTTAAAATATTGCTTTCTCCCATTATTTTAACTCCTTTTTTTTCGATAATCTTATCAGCCTCTGTATAAGCGGTATTTCCGCCCTGCACTGCTGCTAAATCATAAATTACAGATCCCGATTGCATATCGTTAATCATGTTATCTTTTATAATTAATGGGGCTTTTTTTCCAGGAATTAAAGCTGTACAAATTACAATATCAATTTTTTTTAAAGTTTCAGATAATAATTGCTCTTGTTTTTTCTTAAAATCTTCAGAGGCCTCTTTTGCATATCCCCCTTCAGTTTCAAGGTTTTCAGAACCTTCGACAGTTAAGAATTTTCCACCTAAACTTTCGACTTGCTCTTTAGAGGCCATTCTAACATCTGTAGCAAATACTATTGCACCCATTCTTTTAGCTGTTGCGATTGCTTGAAGGCCAGCTACCCCAGCACCGACAACTAAAACTTTAGCTGCTGGAATAGTTCCAGCTGCAGTCATCATCATTGGTATTGCCTTCTCAAAATTGGAGAAAGACTCGATCACAGCTTTATATCCAGCTAAATTTGCTTGTGATGATAATATATCCATAGATTGAGCTCTAGTAATTCTTGGAAGTAACTCTAAAGAGAAAAGATTAATTTTTTTTTTAGCTAAACTTTCTAACTTATCCTTATTTTCATAAGGATTTAAAACTCCAATCAATATCTGACTTTCTTTTATTATCGAGCTATTATCGTCAGAAATCATTCCTAATTGAACTATAATGTCTGATGAACTAAGTATTTCTTTTTCATCTTTAGAAATTTTTACACCTAATTTTGAATATTCGTTGTCATTAATTCCAATATGACGGCCATAGTTTTCACTTAAAAAAATTTCAAATCCCAATGAAGTGTATTTTTTTATTATATCAGGAGTAATAGATATTCTTTTTTCAATTTTTTGATTTTCTAAAACAGATCCGATTCTCATAGAAGAACCTTATAACAAGAAAATCGCCATTAAAACTAATACAACTATAACAGCGACAGTTCCCCACAGAACAAACTTAGTAAAATTATTCCATGTATTTTTGTGACTTTCATCATCCATATGGATTATTTCTGTCTCGCTTTAAATTTTGGATTTGTTTTATTTATAATATAAATTCTACCTCTTCTTCTCACAAGTTTAGAATTTAAATCTCTTTTTTTTAAAGATTTTAATGAACTTTTTATTTTCATAATATTTTTAAATGCCGGCAACGTCCTACTCTCCCATGTCTTAAGACAAAGTATCATCGGCGCAGAAAGGCTTGACTTCCGAGTTCGGAATGGTGTCGGGTATAACTCTTTCGCAATAATTACCGGCAGGAGGTTTATACATAAAATAAGTTTAATGTAAACTAATTAAGTCTAATTTTTACTACTTACTATGTTTTTGACGTAATTTTTTAGGCTAATTTTACCAAATATTTTATAAACTTTATTTGATAAATTCATATTTGTTAAAGCAGAGGCATATCTTTCGCCTTTTCTGGGAGCTAAAAATTTTATTTTTGTATTAAACATTTTGGCTACTTCTAAAATTGTGTAACTTTTTTTTGTAGAAATACTATAATGCCTACATCTATTTTTTTTCCAAGCATAAAAACAAGCATTTACTGTGTCATCAATATGTGTGAATCTTCGAGATTGATTACCAGGTTTAACAACAGTTAAAGGCTTATTATTTTTATATTGGTTTTCAAAAATACCAATTACTGTAGCCATTGGTCCAAAAGATATTTGTTTGGGTCCATATACATTATAAAAATATAAAATCTCATATTTAAATTGAAACCAATTTTTTAAATTTTCTAACATTTCTAGATTTTTAGATTTTGTAAAAGCATATGGCGATAAATTTTTATCTTTTCCTCTATTTCCTATAGTTGCTGAGGTGGCAGAGTAAACTAATTTGATTTTATTTGATAAACAAAAATTAAATACAGCATGAGTTCCTATTGAATTTGACTTTATACACTCATCCATTTTTAAAAAACTTTGATATATTCTTGAAAATTCACCAAAGTGAAAAATTGTATGAATTTTAGATTTATGTTTGTTAAGTCTCTTTGAAATATTTGATGATGAGTCTTTAATGTATCTTACTCTTGTATTCTTAATATGATTTTTAATTGAACCAGAGCTGTAATTGTCAATGCTTATTATTTTATAATTTGTACTCCTTAAGAGTTTATCTATTAAATTTCCACCAACAAAACCAGCTCCACCTGTCACTACAATAATTTTTTTAATCATTTATTTAATTGGATCTTTTTAATTAAATTTTTATTCAAAACAATATAAAAATTTTTTCCATCAATATCTCTTTTTTTTTCTGCTTTTAAAAATAATCCATTAAAATAGTCGTTATCATTATTAATGAAGAAATGTGCATTGATCATAGGATTATATTTATATTTGTCAGATTCTTTTAAGATTCTATCAATATTTTTGAATGAAAAGATTGCGAAAGATAAAAAAATTAAAAAGGTTATTTTTTTTTTTAATTTAAAATTTAAATTAAGTCTTCTTTCGATGAAAATACTTAAAGGCACAAAAATAGATAATGCGATTAGTGCAAAACCACCATATCTTAACGCAGGATGATTTAAAAACCACTCAAGTAGTAAAAGTAGAATTGCAGTATATAACAGATAAAAATTTCTTTTTTTAAATTTTACTTTTTTAAATTTCATCAAAAAAACTGAAGAAATTATTACGATTAAAAATAAAGATAATAGAAAATCTGAAATCTTGTTAAAAAAATGATTTTCCACCCAATTAGGAAACCAATTAAGTCCAGACAAATAAAATTCAACATCATCCACTCGATATGTTGGACTTGCTCCTGCTTTTGACCAAAGTTCATACCAGGTTTTCATTTCTATTACCTCTTTTTTTGGTATCGACCAAGAAAATGACTCGATACAAGTAAAACTTGCAGGATAAATTAAACAACCAGTGTTTGATAAAATAGTAAATATAAATATTGTAGTTCCAATTATAAAATAGTAACTCACCTTTTGAAAAAAAATTTTCTTAAAAAAATTCCCCTCAAAAATAATTTTTCTAAAATTAAAAAATAGTATCAATATAAAGATTATGTAAATTAGATAAAAACTTTTAAGTGAAACTATAAGGAGAATTGTAACTAATATTTTTTGGTAATAATGTTTAAAGTTTATTATACTTAATTTTCTATTTGTCCCCTCAAGATAATAAATTACAAGAATAAAAATAAGAATTAATGCTGATCTATCTGTTCCATGTTCAGCTAATCTGTAAAAAATTGTATTTATAAACAATAATGAAAATAACGATAATACCAATATAAAGTTATGTCTTTTATTTTTTAATTGATTAAATATTTTCTGAATTAGTAATATATTCGAGAAAATTAAAAAATATACTGCACCACTATTTATTAAAGATTTTTCTAAAATTGGCAGGTAAAATAGAGAATTAAAGTAGAATATAGAAGATGGTGTACGAAATCCATGTTCTAAATTACCTACACCAAATATCTTTTTAAATTCAATTAGTGAAACTGTATAAGGTAAGTGATAATAAAAAAAATCGTCGTGAGTTTTATACATAAGAATTCCAATGAATAAAACAGATGAAATTGATAAAATTAATTTTATTTTTTTTCTAAATAATTTCTTTTTAAATACAAAAAAAAAAGCAAATAAGCCAATTGCTAAAAAAATAAAATTATGAATGAAGCCATGTGCTACAAATAGATTAGTAACATATGATAAAATTGTCATAAATAAAATTCCACTTAGACCTAATTCTCCAAGAGAAAGTCTCAAAGATAAAACTTTTGAAGATAAATATCCAAAACCAATAATCGAAATTATTATTATTAAGTAACCAAAATAAAGTGTAGGTAAACTTATCATTTAAAATTTAATTAAATTGAGTAAACCTTAAAAAAGAAACTTGAATTAACTTCAATTTTTTTAATAGTTTTTTTTTTATTACCATAATAAATAAATATCGCTTAATTTTACCTCAAATAAACTTTGTTGTAAAAATTTAAAATCAATATAAGAATAATTAAGTATTTCTTATAATGATATCTAAAAAATTAGATTTAAAAGACAGGTTTATTATTTTTCTATTTGCTACAATTCCTGTGGCAATAATTATAGGAAACTTTTTTATAAATTTTTATCTTCTTTGTATTTTTTTAATATTTATATTTAATGTCCTAAGAACTAAAAATTTTGATTGGTTAAAGGATAAAAACTTTATAATACTCTCAATATTATATTTATACATTTGTTCGAATTCATTTATTAATTACTTTATTAACCCATCATTCGGTTACGATGGAATTTTACGCTCATTATTTTTTTTAAAATTTCTAATGTTGTTCCCAGCAATTCCTTTGCTATTAAATAAAAAAGAAATATTAGAAAAAATTTTTAAATTTTGGATATTTGTAATTGTAATAATTGTAACAGACATTTTTTTTGAGAAATACACTGGATCAAACCTTTTGGGATTTAAAAGTCAAGATGGTACAAGAATAACTAGTTTCTTCTATGACGAAAATGTAGTTGGGACTTTTCTTTTTGGTTTTGGATTTATAACAACAATTTTTTTTCTCCAAAATGACCTTACTAAGAAATACAAAATCACCCTAAATTTAGTTTTAGTACTTATTTTTT
This sequence comes from uncultured Pelagibacteraceae bacterium, assembly GCA_902541825.1. Taxonomy (GTDB): domain Bacteria; phylum Pseudomonadota; class Alphaproteobacteria; order Pelagibacterales; family Pelagibacteraceae; genus Pelagibacter. Next base: position 39,715 of record CACBRY010000006.1, read on the forward strand.
TAAGTATTTTTATCACTGGTGAAAGATCAGCCTTTTTAAAATCGACTTTGCTCTTTTTTTTAATTATTTATTTTATTGAGGAAAGAAAATTATTTCTAAAAAAATTTTATCTACTAGCATCTACAATCTTCATCGCAATATCATTATCTTTAATTTTTCCAACTGTTCTTATAAAACAAACAGAATTTTTTAGTAGAGTTCTGAATGTAGAAAACCCAAAATCTATTTCTCAACGATTTGAGAATATAAAATATTTTGCCCACTATGACACTGCTATTGAAATTTTTAAAAATAAAAAATTAAATGGAGTTGGAAATAAAAATTTTAGATTCGAATGTTATGATGAAAAGTATTTTAAAGAAAATCTTAAATTTACACATCAGAGATGCACAACACATCCTCATCAAATTCATTTTGAATTATTATCTGAACAAGGTTTAATAGGATACTTTATTTTTATGTTTTTTTTGTTCGTCTATTTTAAGAAAAAAATATTTAATGATTTAAGAGAAAAGAATTTTTTCAAAATTATAATGAATTTTTATTTACTTATTTTTTTAATACCATTTATACCGAGTGGTAGTCTATTTTCGACATTTAACGGATTTTTATTTTGGTTTTTTCTTGGGCTTGCTAATTTAAAAAAATAAACTACAAATTTTTTTTTCTCAAAAGAAAATAAACAAAGTTATATAAGATAATATTTAGGAGTATAAGAAATATTAAAGTTTTTGTTTGCGAAACATTTTTTAAAGCTACGAAAAAAATAATTAGATTATAAGTATTAATTGATACTCCTGTTAAAGAACTAATAATCCACCTTTTGAACTGAAATTTTTTTGTAAAAAAAATAAACAAAAGTTGATGAAGATGGCTATTATCTGGACCAGTAATTTTTGATTTTTTAATTTTTTTTCTAACCATCGAAAATAAACACTCATATGCAGGATACCATAACAAACATGCAATAAAATAAGGTGAAATAATTAAATTATAATTAGATAATTCTATTAAATAATATCCAATAATTAAAGATATTACGTATGAACCGCCATCTCCACAAAAGAATTTCTCAAAAAAATTAAAAATAAACAAAACTAAAAGAATAGAAAATATGATTTCTAGATTTTGAGCTTCAAAAACTAAATTATATTTATTACTCAAAATGATCACTATCAAAATTACAGACATGAAATATCCAATTAATAAAGTATTAATGCCATCGATAAAATTTGACCCATTAATCAAAATTAATAAACAAAAAATAACAAAAAAATACTTAAATAACGTATATGTAAGTAAATGATCGAATATAGGAATTCTAATTGAAGATATAAAAATTTTACCAAAAAAAACTAAAGATAATATTACACCTATTTGTAAAAAAAATCTTTTATAAGGTGATTCTACTTTATTTAAGTCTGACAAAATACCAACAAAGAAAATTAAAAAAATTATATAGATGAAATTATTCTCAAGCCTTAAAAACAATAGTGTGCTTAATATGAAGATTAATCCGCCACTAATTGGTACAGAATTTTTGCTCACAAATGATTTATGTGCAAAGAACTTTTTATCAATTAAAAAATTATATTTTGCCAAAATATAATTAATGACTAAACATAAAGAAAATGAGATTAAAAATACACTAATCTCTAACATATGCTAAATTTCGAATTTTTTTTTTTCCTCAATCAAGTCGCTTTCTATCATATCTTTTACTAAATTTTTAAAACTGTACTTAGGTTTAAATTTCAAAACTCTAAAAGCTTTTCTAGCATCACCTCTCAAATATTCGACTTCATTTGGTCTGAAATAATTTTTGTCTATCTTAATAATTACTTCCTTTTTTGATCCTTTTTTTAAATATCCAACTTCTTTCAGTCCTTTTCCTTGCCAATATATTTTTAGATTTAGGTAATTTGAGGCTATTTCCACAAATTGTCTTACCGAAAATGCTTGTCCAGTAGCTACTACAAAATCATCTGGTTTTTTTTGTTGCAAAACCCTCCACTGCATCTCAGTATAATCTTTTGCGTGCCCCCAATCTCTTTTTGCATTAAGATTACCTAGGTACAATATTTCCTTACTTCCTAATTTTTTTCTTGCTAAAAATCTTGTTATTTTTCTAGTCACAAAAGTTTCTCCTCTTCTTGGACTTTCGTGATTGAATAAAATTCCGTTACAGGCGAAGATACCGTATGACTCTCTATAAACTGATGTAATCCAATATGAATACAGTTTGGCTACTCCATAAGGTGATTTTGGATGAAATTTAGACTTTTCATTAAAAACATTCTTACCATATGTCTCACCAAAAAGTTCTGAGGTGCTAGCTTGATAAAATTTAATATTTTTTATTTTTAAAAATCTTATTGCTTCTAACAATCTTAAAGTTCCAATTCCAGAAACCTCTGAGGTATACTCAGGATTTTCAAAAGAAACACCAACGTGGCTTTGAGCTCCTAAATTATATACTTCATTTGGCCTAATTTTGTGGATAATATTATAAACGCTATTAGTATCAGTTAAATCTCCATAATGTAAAAAAAAATTTGTCTTATTGTGTGGATCTACATAGATATGATCTATTCTTTTTGTATTAAATGTTGATGATTTTCTAATTAGACCATGAACTATGTAATTTTTTTTTAATAACAGCTCAGCTAGGTAAGAGCCATCTTGTCCTGTAATTCCTGTTATCAATGCTATTTTTTTCATTTTTTAAATATAAATAACTTTAATATAGAAATTAAAATTAGAAATCCATCCTTTAGCTCATTTACTTTCTTTTTTCCACTAATTCTTGGTCTTTCATAAGATGGAAAATCAAAAACTCTTAAAGATTTAAATTTTGCCTTTATCGGTAATTCAACACAAAATGAAAAATCGTTATAAGTCAAATCTAATTCTTTAAATGCACTAGTTTTACCCATTACATAGGTATAAAGAACATCCGAAATAGTTAATCTAAACAAGATTTTACATAATGAGGAAAAAAAATAATTTCCAAAAAATGTTAATATTGTATCATCATCACTTCCTCCAGGTTTTTTATATCTTGTACTAAATACAAATTCATAATTATCTATATTTTTCCTCAACATTTCTTTTAAATATTTTGGATTAAAAGAGCCATCGGCATTGAAAATACAAGAATACTCTGTTGAAGAATAATTTAAACCTTCAATAAGAGCATTTCCAAAACCCTCTCCTTTTTGTATTAAAACTTCACAATCTGTGCCTACTAATGCTTTTTGTGTTTCCTCATCATATTTTGGGACAACAACAATTTTTTTGCAGCAAAGATTTAAATCTTTAATTTCTTTTAAAACAATTGGAAGAGTAGTAGCCTCAAATTTTGCTGGTATTACTAAAGTTAGATTTTCCATTAGATTTTAAAATATATATTAGTTTTTTTTACTAATGCATTTAAGCTTAGTCTTAATACACAAAAAATTGAAAACAAAAAACTAAAATTTAAATGATTCTTATACAATTCAAATGCATCCTCTAGTTTTTGAATATTCGATGATGATAGGGAATTTTTCAAAAGTCTCCAATAAACTAGGTCCTTGTTTATACTTTTAAAATTTTTTAGATGTCTTATCAGTTTAATCCACAATAAATAATCCTCTTTTGTTTTTAAATCAGAAAAGAGATTTTTTCTAATTAAAAATCGGGAAATCATAACTGTTGATAATCCAATATCACAACTTTTTATCAATTGATTATATGAAATATTTTTTGGAACTTTTAAATTACCAATTGTTTTTGAAGTATAATCAATGATTAAGTAATTTGAGTGAGAAAATAGTATATTATTCTTTTTCATGAAACTTAATTGTATTTTAAGTTTATCTTTATTCCACAAATCATCAGCATCACAAAAAGCAATATATTCACCTTTTGAAACTTTAATACCTTTGTTTCTTGATAATCCAGCACCTATAATTTTATTATTAATTATTAATTTTTTTTTAAACTTAAAATTTCTTATAATTTTCTTTACATAGTCTAATTCTGATTTATCAGTATCATCATAAATAACAATTACTTCAAAATTTTTATAAGATTGATTATTAATAGATTCAATTGTTTCTTTAAAAAAATTTTTTTTTTTGTGATAAGGTATAATTATTGATATGAAATTTTTTTTAAACATCCTAGATAGACTTATGATAAATAGACATTTTGTTTGGATATCTACAACTATATTTATAATAACATTATTAATAAGTTTTTTATTAAAAATCAATTTATCAAATATTCTTGGCAAATTCACTTATAGTCCACTTTTACTTGATTACGGTATTCAGACAAAAACAGGGGGGGTTGTAAGTGATTTAGTAACTCATTGGAATTATATAATTTTCTTAAAAAAAGATCTGAGTAATCTTTTTACTTTAACATTAGGTGAAAACGTTAATTTAATTAATTTTCCTCTACATCATATAATATTTTCAAATTTAAACTTTATTGATTCATTAAACACTTATTTAATTTCTGTATTAATAATCTCATTTTTACTTCCTTTAATTCTATATTTTTTAATAAAAGAGCGTTTTGAAAGTTTAGATAAATCGACAATTATCATATTATCCTCAATTATAATTATTTTACCAGTTTTCCAATACTCGGCGATTTGGGGCAATAACCATAATACTGCACTTATATTTTTTTCTGCTGGAATTTTTTATTTCAACTCTTTTATAAAAACGAATTATAAAAAAAATACGAGATTAATATTTTCTATAATATTTTTGAGTTTAGCTTGTTATACAAAGCAATTTTATATTTTCTTTTTTATTTTTCTATTAACTTATTTAATAAACAAAATAAGTCTGAAAAGATTTTTTTTTATTTCCTTATTTATAGCATTATGTGCAATTCCAGGTATTTACTATGTAATTTTAAATCCTCTCTTGTTATTTGGTCTGAAACAAACCACAACAAATTTTAATTCTTCAATTTTAGTCAGCGCTTCAATGATTTTATTTTATTTAATTCCATTTGTGACTCAAACAATAATTAATAATTATGACCGTTATAAATTTAATCTATCCTATTTTTATAATAAAAAAATTTTTATTATAAGCATTATTACATCTGTTTTATGTAGTCTGAATTTTATTTATAATGGTAACATTGGTGGTGGTGTTATTTTAAAAATTTCTTATATTTTATTTAACAATTCATATTTAATTATCCCTATTTCTTTTTTTGGGATTTATTTTCTTCTATACTTTAGTCAAAATACTTTGGCTAATTATGTTCTTGTAATTTTATTGTTAATTACTTTTAGCTCAGGCTTTTTTATTTTTCAAAAATATTTTGAACCAATGTTTTATATTATTTTTTTAAATTATTTTGATAAATATAAAATTTTGCAATCGCTCCAAAAAAGCAATTACATTATCTTATTTTATTTCATAATCTATTATATTGCGTCAAATTATATATATTTTCTAGGTTTATAGTTTAATAATCCTATAAATCTTCCTGAAGCTCTTAAAAATAAAAAACACGCTTTTATATAATTTTTACGAAATGGAATTAGTATAAAAAATAAGGACGCACTTATTAAGTAAATTAATTTTATAAGAATAATTATAAAACCAATATTTCCATAAATCTTTTTATCAATTAAATTACCTGAATATCCATATCTCAAATTTCTTTTGATAAACCATGTCTTTTTCTCTCTTTGAGGATTAAAATTTTCAGTGATGAATGATTTTTTATTCCACTTGATAATAAATTTTTGTCTATTTAATTCACTGAAAAATAACTGATCACTACCACCTACACTCGCAAATTGAGGATCAAAAAAAGTCTTTGATACACTCAAAACTTTTTTTGAAAAGAAGCAGTTGTTTGTTGCTACCCACTTTACTAATTGACCGTGATGACGATTAGGCTCTAGAATATTATAATAATCTATAAAATTCTTATTTCTAACTTCATGGTATTGAGGGCCTCCAGCTATATCACAATTATTTTGTTCAAAAAATTTTGTCATATTTAAGAGCCAGTTTTTGTCTATTATGCAATCATCATCTATGAATCCTGCATATTGAACATTTTTATTTTTTAAAAACTTGAGAAAAACATTACGAGACTCTGGAATGTTATCTTTTATACTCTCAAGAATTAAATAATCTATTTTATCTAAAAAAATCCTTAGCAAATTTCTTATAAAATAAATTTTTGGATTCATTACAAATATGATCTTCAGTTTACAATTTTTTGGAATTTTCAAACTGTTAAGAGATTTTAAATGAGAATTCAAAAATTTTAAATTTTTTTTACTTAAAAGGGAACAAATATAAATATTCATCTTTTAATTTTTTTAAAATTTTTTAGAATTCTTAAAATAAAAATTAAATATACTTGAATTAAGTTTTGGCCATTATTAATCCTTATTCGATTACACTCCATTAGATAATCCAAAAAGTTTATTCTTGAGGATAAACCGCCTGGTCTAAACCTTCCAAAAATTTCATTTTTTTTTGTGGATATTCCTTTTAATTTATATTTCTTAATCATCCGCAAAAATAAATCATAATCTGCTGAGTAATTATATTTTATATCATAAAGTCCTACTTTGAATTGAGACTTCTTTTTTATAAAAAAGCCAACAGAATGAGTGGTGTAAAATCCAAAGCTCCAATTAATGATATTTGGATTATAGCCATGTAAAAGTTTATGTTTATACACACTTCCAAATAAAAAATCTAAATCATCATATTTATTAAAATATTTGTTAACTATTTTTAATGTGTTTCGAAAATAAATATCATCTGAGTTTAATATTCCAATTATATCTCCAGATGATCTTTTAATTCCAACATTCATTGCATGATATAAGCCTTTATCTTTTTTATTTTTTATTAATTTCACACTTTTTTTATGAGAATTAATAATCTTAATTGTCTTGTCCTTTGAGTTCCCATCCACAATAATATGCTCAAAATTTTTATATTTTTGAGATTTAACACTCAAAATATTTTGAGGTAAAAATTTTTCAGAATTTTTAGTAACAGTAATTATTGATATCTTATAATTTTTCATACTCCTTCAAAATTAATTTTGAATATTTTTTTGAATTTATTATGGGATCAAATCTTTTTAAATATTTTTTTGCATTATAGGATTTAAATTTTAAAATTTTTTTGTTTTGAGAAAAATTGTGTAATTTTTTAGCTAAAATCTTAAAATTACCAACTGGAAATAATTCTCCTAATTTGCCACCCATTAATATCTCATAAGGTCCTGTTGGACAATTACTTGATATTGTTGGTACACCATATTTTTGAGACTCGATAAGAACATTGGGAAGTCCTTCAAACTTTGAAGATAATACAAAAATATCGCTTTGTGAAATATATTGTTCTGCATGATTTTTAAAACC
>CACBRY010000007.1 GCA_902541825.1 uncultured Pelagibacteraceae bacterium
ATTTGCCTATCAAAATATTAGATCAAATCTTATATCTCCCGGTGGTGTGTTTAATAATCATAGTAAAAGATTTCAAAAAAATTATCTTAAAAATATTCCAATAAAAAGAATGGCTAATCAGAAAGATGTCTATGAGGTGCTTAAATTTTTAATTAACGATAAATCTAATTATGTTAATGGAGAAAATATTCATGTCGATGGTGGTTTTTCTGCATAATTTTTTAGTTTAATATCAATCACTATTTTTTGAAAAATTTTTTTCAGTGCATAAATCAAGCCAATTGAGCTATTAGTACTGGTCAGCTACACGCATTACTGCGCTTACACATCCAGCCTATCAACGTGGTGGTCTACCACGGCTCTATAGGAAGAACTAGTTTTGAGGTGAGTTTCCCGCTTAGATGCTTTCAGCAGTTATCTCGTCCATACTTAGCTACCCGGCACTGCAGCTGGCGCTACAACCGGTCCACCAGTGGTATGTTCAACCCGGTCCTCTCGTACTAGGGTCAACTCCTCTCAATTCTTCTACACGCATAGCAGATAGGGACCGAACTGTCTCACGACGTTCTGAACCCAGCTCACGTACCACTTTAATTGGCGAACAGCCAAACCCTTGGGACCTGCTCCAGCCCCAGGATGTGATGAGCCGACATCGAGGTGCCAAACACTGCCGTCGATATGAGCTCTTGGGCAGTATCAGCCTGTTATCCCCGGCGTACCTTTTATCCGTTGAGCGATGGCCCTTCCACTCAGAACCACCGGATCACTATGACCGACTTTCGTCTCTGCTCGACTTGTCAGTCTCACAGTCAGGCAAGCTTATGCCATTGCACTCTACGAACGATTTCTGACCGTTCTGAGCTTACCTTCGCACGCCTCCGTTACTATTTGGGAGGCGACCGCCCCAGTCAAACTACCCACCATACAATGTCTTGATGCCGGATAACGGCTATCAGTTAGATATCAAGAAAAACAAAAGAGGTATTTCACTGGTGACTCCACAAAAGCTGACGCCTTTGCTTCAATGTCTCCCTCCTATGCTAAATATGTTTTTCCTAACACCAATGTAAAGTTGCAGTAAAGGTGCACGGGGTCTTTCCGTCTAACTACGCGAACTCCGCATCTTCACGGAGAATTCAATTTCACTGAGTTGATGTTGGAGACAGCGGAGAAATCGTTACGCCATTCATGCAGGTCGGAACTTACCCGACAAGGAATTTCGCTACCTTAGGACCGTTATAGTTACGGCCGCCGTTTACTGGGGCTTCAGAAATGAGCTTGCACCCATCGCATTAACCTTCCAGCACCGGGCAGGCGTCAGACCCTATACATCCACTTACGTGTTAGCAGAGCCCTGTGTTTTTGATAAACAGTCGCTTCTCCCTGGCTTGTGCCACCCTTAAATAGTTGCCTAAATAAAGGTCTTCCTTATTCCGAAGTTACGGAAGCATTTTGCCGAGTTCCTTCAACATCATTCTCTCAAGCGCCTAGATATACTCTATTAATCCACCTGTGTCGGTTTAGGGTACGGTCTAATGATGGAGCTATTTCTTGGAACCTTTTCGCGGCAAATTCAATCCATTAAGAATTCACAACTTACAAGATCCGTCACTACCATCTGGTCAAGGAATATTAACCTTGTTTCCATCGACTACGGCTTTCGCCCTCGCCTTAGGTGCCGACTAACTCTGCGCGGATTAACCTTGCGCAGAAACCCTTGGATTTTCGGCGAAGAAGTTTTTCACTTCTTTTATCGTTACTTATGTCAGCATTCGCACTTCTGATACCTCCAGGATCCTTCACAGGTATCCCTTCACAGGCTTACAGAACGTTCCGCTACCAGTTATAATTTTCGAAAAAATTATAAATCCACAGATTCGGTATATGATTTTAGCCCCGTTACATCTTCGGCGCAGAAACTCTATTAGACCGGTGAGCTGTTACGCTATCTTTAAAGGATGGCTGCTTCTAAGCCAACCTCCCGGCTGTTAAGGAATTTCCACATCCTTTCACACTTAATCATAATTTTGGGACCTTATCTGGTGGTCTGGGCTCTTTCCCTCTCGACCATGGACCTTAGCACCCACAGTCTGTCTGCTGAGGAACAATGTTTAGCATTCGGAGTTTTATTAGGTTTGGTAAGAATCTCTTCCCCCTAGCCCATTTAGTGCTCTACCTCTAAACATCTATTTACTCAACGCACTACCTAAATAGTTTTCGCGGAAAACCAGCTATCTACGAATTTGGTTGGCCTTTCACCCCTTACCACAAGTCATCCAAAGACTTTTCAACGTCAACTGGTTCGGTCCTCCGGCAAGTGTTACCTTGCTTTCAACCTGCTCATGGTAAGCTCATTCGTTTTCGGGTCTAATTCATTAAACTAATCGCCCTATTAAGACTTGCTTTCGCTGCGCCTACACCTAGATGGCTTAAGCTTGCTTAATAAATTAAGTCACTGACCCATTATACAAAAGGTACGCCGTCACTCTAAAAAGAGCTTCGACTGATTGTAGGCATGCGGTTTCAGGTTCTATTTCACTCCCCTAATAGGGGTTCTTTTCACCTTTCCCTCACGGTACTTGTTCACTATCGGTCACTGAAGAGTATTTAGGCTTAGAGGGTGGTCCCCCTATATTCGAGCAGGATTTCACGTGTCCCGCTTTACTCAAGAATTTTGTTAAACATTACTCATACGGGACTATCACCCTCTATGGTTAGCATTTCCAAACTATTCTAATTTTTTTAACAAAACTGCTGGCCTGTTCCGTTTTCGCTCGCCACTACTAACGGAATCTCAATTGATTTCTTTTCCTCTGGTTACTTAGATGTTTCAGTTCTCCAGGTTATCTCTTTAAACTTATGTATTTAGTTTAAAGTTCCACATAAAGTGGTGGGTTTCCCCATTCGGAAATTTTCGGATCAAAACTTACATACAGCTCCCCGAAACTTATCGCAGTATATCACGTCCTTCATCGGCTTTCAGTGCCAAGGCATCCGCCACACGCCCTTAAACGCTTGATTTATGCACAGAAAAAAATTCTGTGTTGAATCAAATTTTTATTTGAACATTAATTAATAACATTACTAATGTTCGGATATAGATATTGATATTAATTATTTTATTTACAATTTTGATAACTAAGTGTTTGGTGGAGGATAGCGGGATCGAACCGCTGACCTCCTGAATGCAAATCAGGCGCTCTCCCAGCTGAGCTAATCCCCCTTAATTGTTTTTGGTGGGCCGAGAAAGACTCGAACTTTCGACCCCACCCTTATCAAGGGTGTGCTCTAACCAACTGAGCTACCGGCCCCCATTCAAGAGAAACACTAAATTTTAAGAAGAGAAATGAGGACGGTCAACATTAACCTTGTGTATTTTTTAGAATAAAATTTATTTTTATTCATCCTTAGAAAGGAGGTAATCCAGCCGCAGGTTCCCCTACGGCTACCTTGTTACGACTTCACCCCAGTCGCTGACTATACCGTGGTCAAGGGTTTGAAACCTTGCCTTAAGGTAGAACCAACTCCCATGGTGTGACGGGCGGTGTGTACAAGACCCGGGAACGCATTCACCGTGGCACGCTGATCCACGATTACTAGTAATTCCAGCTTCATGCACTCGAGTTGCAGAGTGCAATCCGAACTGAGGTATCTTTTGAGGATTTGCTTAACGTCGCCGTTTTGCTTCCTGTTGTATATACCATTGTAGCACGTGTGTAGCCCAACACGTAAGGGCCATGAGGACTTGACGTCATCCCCACCTTCCTCCAGCTTATCACTGGCAGTTCTTTCAGAGTGCCCAACTAAATGATGGCAACTAAAAGTGAGGGTTGCGCTCGTTGCGGGACTTAACCCAACATCTCACGACACGAGCTGACGACAGCCATGCAGCACCTGTGTTTCGTCCGGCCGAACCGAAAACTTTAATCTCTTAAAGTCGCGACGAACATGTCAAGTGTTGGTAAGGTTCTGCGCGTATCTTCGAATTAAACCACATGCTCCACTACTTGTGCGGGTCCCCGTCAATTCATTTGAGTTTTAACCTTGCGGTCGTACTCCCCAGGCGGTGTGTTTATCGCTTTCACTGCGACACTGAAAATAAATTTCCAACGTCTAACACACATCGTTTACGGCATGGACTACGAGGGTATCTAATCCTCTTCGCTACCCATGCTTTCGTTCCTCAGTGTCAGTAATGATCCAGAAAGCTGCCTTCGCAATTGGTATTCTTTCTAATATCTACGAATTTCACCTCTACACTAGAAATTCTGCTTTCCTCTATCATACTCTAGCTGAAAAGTTTTGATGGCAGTTCCAGAGTTAAGCTCTGGGATTTCACCACCAACTTTTTCAACCACCTACGAACTCTTTAAGCCCAGTAATTCCGAACTACGCTAGGTCCCTTCGTATTACCGCGGCTGCTGGCACGAAGTTAGCCGGACCTTCTTATTCGGGTACAGTCATTTTCTTCCCCGACGAAAGAGCTTTACAACCCAAGGGCCTTCTTCACTCACGCGGCATCGCTGCATCAGAGTTTCCTCCATTGTGCAAGATTCCCCACTGCTGCCTCCCGTAGGAGTTTGGGCCGTGTCTCAGTCCCAATGTGGCTGATCATCCTCTCAAATCAGCTATTGATCAAAGTCTTGGTAGGCCATTACCCCACCAACAAACTAATCAAGTGCAGGCTCATCCAATGGTGCATAAAGCTTTCTCCGTAAAGACTTATCCAGTATTAGCACAAGTTTCCTCGTGTTATTCCAGGCCATAGGGTAGATACCTACATGTTACTCACCCGTCTGCCACTAAGTATTGCTACTTCGTTCGACTTGCATGTGTTAGGCGTGCCGCCAGCGTACGTTCTGAGCCATGATCAAACTCTCAAGTTTAAAAACGGCGCACACTAGCTTCCATATAAATTCTAAGAATAAAATTTATATGATGTTGAAGTGTGTACGACAAATTTTGGTAACCTTAACCGTCCACACTTCTCTTCTTAAATTTTTACATTTTAAATAGCTAATTGAGCAAAAAAAAGGCCCAATAATCCACACTAATTTATTGTATTAACAATAATTTACTTGAGGAAGTCCAGTGCTTATAGGCTAAAATAATAGGAAATCAAGCAATTAAGAGTAAAAATTTAACAAAAAAGTCTGGATTTTAGGGGTTTTTTTTGATTTTCCTCAATTGTTAAACTAAAAATTGATAATTAAAAAAATTTTCTATGATTAAAAAATTTATCCTAAATTTAAAAGTAAAAAATGAAATTTTAGCTTTGATTATATTGATTATTTTAACAAGTACATTCACAATTTACCATAACCAAACAAAAAATAGAATTAATAACAATTATAAGAAGATTATCCAAAACTTCTATTTTAAAAAAACAGTTAATCATTTTTTTGAAAAATTCGAACCAAGATTTAAAAAAATTTCACATAAGGTTAAAGAGGGAGAAACTTTTATGGGAATCCTTGAATTTTATTCTTTAAATAAAGATGAAATTTCAACTATAAAAAACAAAATCAGTAATAAAATTAATTTAAACAAATTAAATACTAATCAAAAAATACATTTTACTATTGATCAAACTGATAATTCAATACAAGAATTTATATTCCAAATATCAAATAAAGAGAGAATTATTCTTACACAAGATATAAATAACAAAAATTTTAATCAAGAAATTGTTTTAACCAAATTAGAAAAAAAAATAGTCTATAATGAGAACATAATCCTAAATAGCCTGTATAAATCAGCGACAAGTCAAAAGGTGCCATCTAATATAATAGTTGAATTTGCGAGAATTTATGGTTTTCAAGTTGATTTTCAAAGAGATATTAGAAAAAGAGATAAATTTCAAATTATGTATGAGGCTTATGTTGATGAAAATAAAAAGCTAATTGAAACAGGAAATATTTTATTTGCAAATTTGATTTTGAGTGGCGAGGATAATTCACTCTTTTATTTTGATGAAGAAAAAAATGCTGGACACTATGATAAGAATGGTAAAAGTGTAGAAAAAGCTCTAATGAAAACTCCAATCAATGGAGCAAGACTTTCTTCTCCGTTTGGAATGAGAAAGCATCCAATCGATGGATTTAATAAAATGCATAAAGGGACTGACTTTGCAGCTCCAACTGGAACACCAATAATGGCATCTGGTTCAGGAGTGGTTAAAAAAGCAGGATGGTGTGGTGGAGGTGGAAACTGTGTAGTTATCAAACACAATTCAACATATCAAACAATCTACGCTCACATGTCTAAATTTGCTAACGGAATAAGGAGTGGAGTTAGGGTAAAACAAGGACAAACAATAGGGTATGTTGGCTCAACAGGAAAATCTACAGGACCGCATTTACACTACGAAGTTTTAATTAATGGAAAAAGAGTTAATTCTCAAACTTTAAAACTTCCTTCTGGGAAAATTCTCAAAGGAGAAAATAGAAAACTATTTGAAACAAAAAAGATTAAACTAAATGTTTTAAAGTCTGAAAAAATTGTTGGTCTAAATTAGTATATAAAAAATCTCTATTTAATCTGAGTTATTGTTTTATTTTCGCCAGTTTCCTTTTGATCTTTTTTCACATCAACTATATTTTGTGAAGAATTGGCAATATCATTACTGATTGAATTGAGTTTTTTTTGAGCATCTTGATCATTTAAAATTCTAGTAAAATGGTCCGCATGTTGAAAATAATTTTCTGATAAAATTTTGTCTCCACTTGATAAAGCCTCCCTTGCGAGATTACTATATTTTTCAATGAGCTTTGATGCATTGTGATTATTTCTACCCGGAGACTTTCTTTGAAAATTCTCACTTTTTGAAAAGTTAGAGCCATATTTTGTTCTATCAGTATTAGACTTAAAACCTCTATCATTTCTTCTAAAATTATTCCTTCTGAGATTGTTATTGTTTCTGAATGTAACCATAAAATTTATTTTTTTGTACTAATTATACATCGATCATTTTTTGCTAAATCTTTTTTAACCTTATTAATATAAAAATTATTCTCATTTAACATTTTCTTTACCAATTCTCTTTGATCATAACCAATTTCTAAAATTAACTTACCATGAGTTTTTATCAATTCAGATGACTTTTTAATTACTTTTCTGATAACTGATAAACCATCTAAACCACCATCTAAAGCTAGTTTTGGCTCATAATTAATCACTTCCCTGTTTAACTTATTCAAATCAAACTTTTTTATGTAAGGAGGATTAGAAACAATCAAATCATATTTGCGAAAAATTAAATTGTCAACATCTGATTTAATTAATTTTATTCTGTTATTTACGTCAAGTTTTTTTGCATTATATCTGCATATTTCAATACATTCTTGACTTAAATCAATACCAGTTCCTAAAAAAGACTTTTTTTCTTTTAATATTGAAAGTGCTATACATCCTGAACCAACTCCAATCTCTAAGAAATTTAAATAATTTTTATTTTTATAAATTTTTAAAATTTGTTCTATTATTATTTCTGTATCTGGTCTTGGAATTAAAACCTTTTCATTTACTTTAAAATTATATTTCCAAAATGACTTTATTCCAGTTAGATATGCTAAAGGTTTCCCTCTTGATCGTCTTAAAATTAGATCTTTAAAACTATCTTGAGTACTTTTATCAAGTTCTTTATCCGGGTTTAATATGATAAACTTTCTATCTTTTTTAATTACTTTAGATAACAAAAGCTCACTTTCTAATAGAGCAGAATTGATTTTATTTTTTTTAAGCTCTTTAGATGCATTTTTTATTGCAATTTCAATGTTCATTAATTTAATATATTCAAACTTTCTTCTTGTGCTTGTAGAGTTAGTGCTTCAATCATTTCATCAAATATCTCCCCTTCTAAAAATTCTTCAAGCTTGTGAAGTGTTAAATTTATTCTATGATCAGTAACTCTTCCTTGTGGAAAATTATAAGTTCTTATTCTTTCTGATCTATCACCTGAACCTATCTTACTTTTCCTATCTTTTGATCTTTCATTTTCAATTCTTGACCTTTCAAGCTCATACAATCTAGATCTTAAAATTTTCATTCCTTTAGCTTTATTTTTATGTTGAGATTTTTCATCTTGTTGAGAAACAGATATTCCAGTTGGAATATGAGTAATTCTGACTGCACTGTCAGTAGTGTTTACAGATTGTCCTCCTGGACCTCCGGCTCTAAAAACATCAACTCTCAAATCACTTTCGTTTATCTTTAGATCAACCTCTTCTGCCTCAGGTAAAACTGCAACGGTCGCTGCAGATGTATGAACTCTACCCTGTGTTTCGGTGTCTGGTACCCTTTGCACTCTGTGAACACCACTCTCATATTTTAAAGTAGAATAAATATTATTTCCTTTAATAGAAGCAATTACCTCTTTTAAACCACCAGCCTCACTTCTAGAAATTGAAATTAATTCAAGACTCCATTTTTTTTTATTACTTACTTTTTCATACATTTTAAAAAGATCTGAAGCAAATAAACTAGCTTCTAAACCACCTGTTCCGGCTCTAATTTCAATTATCGCATTTTTTTTATCTGCTTCATCTTTCGGTAATAAAAATAATTTTAATTTTTTTTCATTTTTCTCCATTTGAATTTCTAGATCAGCCAATTCTGTTTCTGCCATTTTAATCATATCTGCGTCTGAATTTTTATCCTCTAAGATTGTTTGAATTTCTTTTTTATTTTTTTCAAAAGAGATATAGAATTTAGCAATATTGATAACTTCATTAAGATCTGCGTATTCTTTTGATTTTTCTGCAAAAGTATATTTATCAATTTCTGCTGAGGACAGCTCTTTTTCTAATAGTGCATGTTTGCTAATTAGATCACTTACAGTTTTTAAGGGTATCATTTCGAATTCTCTAGCTCAGACGCTTTTTTTTCAACCTCCCTTACAACCTTATCAATCATATCACTAGTAAAAACTTTTTCAGACTGAACTCCAGATAAATAAAGCATATTATTTCCTTTTTTACCTCCAGTTATTCCTACATCTGTTTGAGCAGCTTCCCCAGGGCCATTTACTACGCAACCAATTACAGATAAAGTTATTGGAGTTTTTATATGAGAGAGTTTTTTTTCCAATATTTTTACAGTTTCGATTACTTCAAAGCCTTGTCTTGCACAAGAAGGACAAGAAATTATTTTTACTCCTCTCTCCCTTAAATTTAGGGATTTTAGTATTTCATTTCCAATTTTGACTTCCTCAACAGGATTATCTGATAATGAAATTCTAATAGTGTCGCCAATTCCCTCTAAAAGCAATGTTCCTAGCCCAATAGAGGATTTTACACTACCAGGTATAAAACCTCCTGCTTCTGTGATTCCTAAATGCAATGGATAATCGGTAGATTTTGACAATTGTCTGTATGCTTCTATCGATAAAAAAACATCTGATGACTTAACACTTACTTTTAAATTTTGAAAATTTTCATCCTCAAGTATCTTGATATTCCTCATGGCGCTTTCAACTAAGGCTTCCGGACAAGGTTCTTTATATTTTTCTAAAATATCTTTTTCTAGAGATCCTGCATTAACTCCCACTCTAATCGAACAATTGTTATCAACTGCAGCTTTAACAACTTCTTTTATTTTAACTTTATTTCCAATGTTCCCAGGATTTATTCTTAAGCAGCTTGCACCACTTTCAGCAGCTTCGATTGCTCTTTTATAATGAAAATGAATATCAGCAACTATAGGAATATCAACATGTTTGATTATTTCTTTTAGTGCTTTGGATGATTGTTCATCGGGACAAGAAACTCTAACTATATCAGCTCCTTCAGAGCTAATTTCATTAATTTGATTAATTGTAGATTTTATATCTGTTGTGAGCGTATTGGTCATTGATTGCACTGATATTGGATTTCCTCCTCCAACTTTTACTTTACCTACATTAACCTCTCTTGTTTCTCTTCGTTTTATATCTCTAAAAGGTCTTATGCTCATTTTTTTTGATCTAATTTAAATTCTTTATGTAAGGCAATTAAAGCCTTTTGTGTATTTTTTTTATCAATTAAAACTGAAATTTTAATCTCAGAGGTTGAGATTACTTTAATATTTATCTTCTTGTTTGCAAGTGATTGAAACATTCTAAATGTAACACCAGGAGTAGTTATCATGCCTACTCCAATCACCGAAATTTTTGATACCCCTTTTTCAAAAAGTAATTTCCGGTAATTAATTGTTTTGTTTTGTTGAATAATTTTTTTTGTTTTATTTAAATCATCTGTTTTAATTGTAAATGTTAAATCTGTCTCTTTTCCATTTGCAGAAATATTTTGCACAACCATATCAACATTTATTAAATTTTTAGATAATGGTTTAAAAATTGCTGCAGCAACTCCTGGTTTATCCCTGACCCCTATCAGAGAAACTTTTGAGTCATTTTGAGTTGATGAAATTCCAGTTACAATTTTATTATTAATAATATTAGATCTCTTAGTAATCAATGTACCTGATTTTTTAGAAAAAGATGATTTTACCTCAATATCAATTCTATTTAATCGTGCATCTTGTATTGAAACTGGTTGCATAACCTTTGCACCCAATGATGCCATTTCTAACATTTCTTCGTAAGAAATTATTTTAATTTTTTTTGCGTTTTTCAATTTGTTAGGATCAGTTGTGTATACTCCCTCTACATCAGTGTAAATTATACATCTCTTTGCTTTAAAAAACTTAGCAATCATAATTGCACTGGCGTCAGAACCGCCTCTTCCTATAGTTGTAATTCTATTTTCATCATTTAGTCCCTGAAACCCAGTTACTATTGGTGTGCCGCCCTTTTTTAAATATTTTAAAATATTTCTTTTATTTATTTGATTTATTCTTGAGTTCTTATATTTCCCTTTTGTCAAAATCGGAACTTGCCACGATAACCAAGATCTAGCTTCGTACCCCTCGTGAATTAATCGTCCAGCTATTAATGAACACGCAACTTGCTCACCTGAAGAAACTAAAACATCATGCTCAGAATCTGAAAATCTGTCACTTATTTCAAAAGATTTTTTTATTAACTCATTTGTCACACCACTCATAGCTGATGAAACCACAATAACCTTGTAGTTTCTTTTTTTGTAATCAATAATTATTTTAGCAACTCTTTTTATCTTTTTAATATTGCCAACTGATGTGCCACCAAATTTTAATACAACAATTTTCATGATAAAATAATCTTTTATATTTAAAAAATATTGAATAAATACATGTTGAATATAAAGTCTACTTACAAATGAAAAATAACACAATAAATAAAAAAGAAATAGAAAAATTTTCTAAAATTGCAGAAGAATGGTGGAATCCTAAGGGTAAATTTAAACCATTGCATAAATTTAACCCAATTAGAATTTCATACATAAAAGAAAATATTATCAAGACATTTAAACTTGATGACAATAAGACTCCTCTTAAAAATATCAAAATTCTAGATATAGGATGTGGTGGAGGTTTATTATCAGAACCTATGTGTAAGTTGGGTGCAAAAGTGACTGGCATTGATGCATCTGATAAGAATATTAAAGTTGCAAAACTTCATTCAAAAAAAAATAATCTTAAAATAGAGTATCTCTGCTCATCACCTGAAAAATTTAAAGCAGAAAAGAAGTTTGATGTTATCTTAAATATGGAAATTGTAGAACACGTTGAGGACGTAAATTTTTTTTTAAAATCATGTAGTAAGCTATTAAAAAAAAATGGAATTATGTTTGTTGCAACCTTAAATAAAACATTAAAATCTTATATTTTTGCAATAGTAGGGGCTGAATATATATTACGTTGGCTTCCAATAGGAACACATGAATGGGAAAAATTTTTAAAACCTGAAGAATTAATTTCAATACTTGAAAAAAATGATCTTAGATTAGATAGGGTAGATGGAATGAATTTTAATTTAATAAAGGATAGATGGAGTGTCGGTAATGATAAATCTGTAAATTACATTGCTAAATTTATTAAAAATTAATTATTTTCATTCTCAAACCATGGAAGCATCTGAGCATCTATACCCTCTTCTTTGAGTTCTTTTAAATCCTGGTTTGAAGCAGTTCCGTATATACCTTTATTTTTTTTCTTATTGTTATAGTGTATTGATCTTGCCTCATAAGCAAAGTTTTCACCAACATAATCAAAGTTATTCTTAATAAATTTTTGATATTCATTAATTTTTTTTTTTATTTTTTGATATTTTATCAGATCTTTTTTTTCATTTTTATTGCTAAAATTTTTACTAATTAATTTTGGTGCCATTAAATTTTTTTCTACTTTTAAAGATCCACAACTATGACAATTGATCAATTTTTTTCTTTTGAGCTTGTCATACTCTTTTGAAGATGCAAACCAGCTATCAAATGTTAGTTCACATTTTTTGCATAATAAATTATATTTGATCATATTATTTATTTAAATACTGTTAAACGAAATTTCAACATATCTAACTTCTGTAGTCTGAATTAATTTTGATGTATTCATTTGTTAAATCCATAGTATAGACTGTGAAACTTTTTTTTCCATTTCCAATATCAACGCTAAGATTAATATCTAAACCTTTCATATATTTTGCAGCCTCAATCTCATTATACTGATTATGAATTTTTCCCTTATTTACAATTACCAAATTACCAAACTTTATTGATAATTTATTTAAATTTATATCTACATCAGATTTTCCAATTGCCATAATTATTCTTCCCCAATTTGGATCCTCTCCTGCAATTGCAGTTTTTACTAATGGAGAGTTAGCGATAGAAAAACCAATTTTTTTCGCATCTTGCTCAGTTTTGGAATTTAACACATTTATTGTTACAAATTTTGAAGCCCCCTCTCCATCAGCCACAACTCGTTTTGCTAAATTTAATAATAGACTGTTTAGGGCTTCATCAAATGATTTTATCTTTTTATCATTAATTGTCTTTATTAAAGTGTTTTTTGCTTTACCAGTGGAGAAAATTGAGATCATATCATTAGTACTAGTATCGCTATCACATGAAATTGCATTAAAAGTATTCTCAATATTTTTCTTAAGTAATTTTTTTAATACATCGTTAGAAATATCAGCATCAGTGAAAACGTACGCTAGTGTAGTTGCCATATTTGGTTGAATCATGCCTGAACCTTTTGCTACTCCGTAAATCTTTACTGATGTATTTCCAATTTTGCATTCTTCCATTGCTACTTTTGGCTGAGTATCAGTTGTCATTATTGCTAGAGCAACTTTCATCCAAATATATTTGTTTTGGGTATATTTAATATTTTTTATAAGTTCTGGAATTTTTGATTTAATTTTTTCTTCAGGGAATTTTTCTCCAATCGTTCCAGTACATCCAAAAATAAGATTTTTTGGTTTAATTATTTTAGGATCATCTTCATCCTCTTTTTGTTTTTCTGTAAGTTGTTTTGAAATAAATTCTGCCAAATGTTGCATGCTTTTGTAACCATGCTCACCTGTGAACGAGTTTGCATTTCTAGTATTGACAACAAGTGAAAAAATTTTTTGAGTTTTTTGACTTAAATTCCATTTTATATTTTCTGATAAGATTTTAGACTGAGTATAAAGTGAGGCAAAGTTTGCACCATCACGAAAATAGAACATTGCTAAATCATCTCTTTTAGAGTTGTATAAATTAGCGCTAACCGAAGATACCGCTAAACCATCTATGTGATCAAGGTCTTGATATTGCCCCATTTTTCGATCATGTGATTTTGAGGCTAAAAAATTCGATAAATTGATTCCCATGATATTTAAAATTAAAATTAAATTACTATATTAAAAGTTGTAATTAAAATGTATATCAAAAACTAATGTTAAATCCTCTAAACTTTATTTCTAAATTTATTAAATCTGGCAATAAAAAAGAGCTGGATAGGATTGGCAAAATAGTAGACGAAATCAATCTATTAGAGGAAAACATAAAAAAACTTAACGATAAAGAGTTTCCTGATAAAACCATTAGATTAAAAGAAGAAATTCGAAAAGGAGCTTCCCTTGACAAGATTTTACCTGAAGCTTTCGCCCTCGTAAGAGAAGCCTCTTTAAGGTCAAGAGGTGAGAGGCATTTTGATGTTCAAATAATTGGTGGGGTTGTCTTACATGAAAGTAAGATAGCAGAGATGAGAACTGGAGAAGGTAAAACTTTAACAATTGCTTTAGCAGCATATTTAAATGCTCTAAAAGGAAAAGGGGTTCATATTGTGACAGTAAATGATTATCTGGCCAAAAGAGATTCGTTAGAGATGGGTAAAATTTTCAGTTTTTTAGGATTAACATCAGGCTTTATAAATAATGATCAAAACGATAGTGAAAGAAAAAAAAATTATGATTGCGATATTACTTACGCAACAAACAGTGAGTTAGGATTTGATTATCTTCGAGATAATATGAAATATTCAAAAGAAGAAATGGTTCAAAGAGGACATCATTTTGCGATAGTTGACGAAATAGACTCCTGTCTTATAGATGAAGCTAGAACTCCTTTGGTAATTTCAGGGGCTGCTGAAGATAAAACTAATCAATATGTTGCGGTAGACAAAGTAGTAAAGCTTCTTAATAAAAATGATTTTGAAGTTGATGAAAAAGATAGGAATATTTTATTAACCAATGAGGGCATCAACCATATTGAAAGTTTATTCTCTAATGCAGGAGTTTTAAAAAATAATAATTTTTATGACCCAGAAAATCTTGATTTAGTTCATTTTGTTAATCAAGCTTTAAAAGCAAATCATCTATTTAAAAAGGATAAAGATTATCTTGTTAAAGATAACAGTATCAAAATCGTAGATGAGTTAACTGGCCGAATATTAGAAGGCAGAAGATTTGGTGATGGTCTCCATCAAGCTATTGAGGCTAAGGAAAAAATTGAGATACAGGCTGAAAATCAAACTTTAGCTTCTATTACTTACCAGAATTATTTTAAACTTTATAAAAAGATATCTGGATGTACAGGTACAGCTGCTACTGAATCTGAAGAATTTTTTGAAATCTATAATCTGAACGTAATTGTAATTCCAACTAATAAAAAGATGATCAGAAAAGATTTTAATGATCAAATTTTTCGAACTGAGGCAGAGAAAAATAATGCAATCATTAAAAAAATTAGAGAATGTCATGAAGATGGTCAGCCTCTTTTAGTATTCACATCTAGTGTGAGTAAATCCGAGATATATTCGAAATTACTTAAACAGGAAAAAATTGAACACATAATATTAAATGCTAAGAATCATGAAAATGAGGCAGAGATTATTGCTAATGCTGGTAAAGCTAAATCAGTAATAATTACCACAAGTATTTCTGGAAGAGGTGTAGATATTCAACTCGGAGGAAAAAAAGGATCAATTCAGGACGATCAACTCAAAAAAAATAAAGACTATATCAAATCTTTAGGTGGTTTATTCGTTATTGGAACTGAAAGAATGGAGTCCAGAAGGGTAGACAATCAAGCAAGAGGAAGATCGGGCAGACAAGGAGACGAAGGAAGTTCTATTTTTTATGTAAGTTTAGAGGATGACCTCATGAGAATTTTTGGATCTGAGTCAATGAATAATATTCTTCAAAAACTCGGTCTCAAGGATGGTGAAAGTATAGACCATCCTTGGATAAATAAAGCTTTAGAGAGAGCACAACAAAAAGTTGAGGCACGAAATTTTGATATTAGAAAAACTCTCATAAAATTTGACAATGTTTTAAATGATCAAAGGCAAGTGATATTTTCTCAAAGAAAAGATGCTATGGATAGTGAAAAAATTTTTGATTATTCAGATAATTTTTTATCAGAAATAGTTGAAAACTTAATAAGCCTAAAAATTCAAAAGTTATCAAATCCTAAAAATAATGAGTTTAACAATAGATTAAAGACTATTTTTGGAAAAAGTCTAAACGATGACGAATATAATGAATTAATGTCTTTAAGTGACACAAAGCTAAGAGAAAAAATTTTTGAAAAATTCAAATTTGCTAGAGAAGAAAGATCTGAAATTCTTGGCGAAAATCAATCAAAAGAAATAGAAAAAAGAATTCTCTTACAATCCATTGATTTTAATTGGAAATCGCACATCCAATACTTAGAACAATTAAGACAAGTTGTGGGTCTTAGATCATATGGACAAAGGGATCCTCTTATAGAATATAAGAAAGAAGCATTTGATTTATTTTCGAATTTACTGGACAAATTAAAACTAGATTATGTAAAAATATTGATGAATCTTAAGGTTTACAATGAACCAACTGAAAAAATAAACCAGAGACAATTAAAAGAAAAATTTAGAAACCTTGGTAAGAAAACAAGTAGAAATGATCCTTGTCCATGTGGGTCTGGTAAAAAATTCAAGAAATGTTGTGGAGCTTTATAGAATAAACAAAGTAAGTGCAGCTACAATAACTACTGATGCTACAGCAATTGCAATATTTTTTTTAGATTTAATTATTTCTTTAAAATCTAATCCAGATGTTTGAATTGCGCTTAGACTTTCAGGATTAGATATAAATCCTTTGCTTCTTCCAATTTTTAAGAATTTATCTTTTCGATGATTAAGAATTTCCTCGGCTGTTAAAGTTTTAAAAAAATCTAAATTTTGAGAAATAGAATTCCTTATATTTTCAAGGATCATATCTCTGTCTCTATGAGCGCCACCTAAAGGCTCTGGAATTATTTCATCAATAATATTTAGCTCTAATAAGTCTTTAGCAGACAGTTTCATTGCTTTTGCAGCATCGAGCATTTTTTTTGGATCTCTCCACAATATTGTTGCACATCCCTCAGGTGAGATTACTGAATAAATTGCATTCTCAAGCATCAAAACTTTATTTGAAGATGCAAGAGCTATGGCTCCACCTGAACCACCTTCACCTATTACTATAGCTAAAGTTGGAACCTTAAGTTTCATGCAACACTCGATTGACTTTGCGATTGCCTCTGCTTGTCCTCTCTCCTCTGCCCCCACTCCTGGATATGCGCCTGGAGTATCTATAAAAGATATAATAGGAATATTAAACTTATCTGCTAGTTCCATTAACCTAATAGTTTTTCTGTAACCCTCTGGTCTCATCATGCCAAAGTTTCTCTCAATTCTAGTTTCTAAGTTTTCCCCCTTCTCTTGACCAATTACTAATACTGATCGACCATTAAATTTTGCAAAACCAGTAATAACCGATTTGTCTTCTCCATAATATCTATCACCTTCTAATGAGATAAAGTCCTCAAACAAGTTATCAATAAAAAACTTTGATTTAGGTCTATCCTCGTGCCTTGCAACCAATGTGATTTGCCAAGGATCTAAATTATTATAAATATCTTTAAGTTTCTCATCGATTTCTTCCTGAGTTTTGGAAATTTTTTTTGTATCAACTTCTGATAAACCTTCTTGATTAAAAGGATCTTTTAATTTCTCTAACTCATTTTCAAGATTTTTAATATCTGTTTCAAAATTTAAATAATTCTTCATCTTTATATAATTATACTTATATAAGAAAAATGACAATAAAATGTCTATGTTACTATTATGTAATTGACTTAAATAAGCTAGAGTTTAAATATTCCTCCATGAGATCAAAATATCATTCTATTAATAATCTTAAAGTATCAGAGGAATTATTACTTTTTGTTAATAACGAGTTATTTAATGGTACTGACATTTCTCCTGAAAAATTTTGGAAAGATTTTGATAAAGCGGTTCATGAACTAGCTCCTAAAAATAAAGAACTAATTGATTTTAGGGAAACACTGCAAAAAAAAATTGATAAATGGCATATTGATAACAAAGGAAAAAATATTCAAATTAAAGAATACAAAAATTTTTTAAAAGAAATTGATTACTTAAAAGATGAAGGTCCAGATTTTAAAATTGAAACAAGTGACATTGATGAGGAAATTGCTACAATAGCTGGGCCTCAATTAGTTGTTCCAATTATGAATGCACGTTACGCTTTGAATGCTGCTAACGCAAGATGGATGAGTTTATATGATAGTTTATATGGAACAGATGTAATCGAAGCATCTGAAGATAGTACTTCAGAAAGATATGATCCAGAACGAGGAGAGATTGTAATTAAGTATGGTAGAGATTTTTTAGATAAATATTTTACTTTAAAAGATTTTAGCTGGAGAAAAATAACAGGAATAGCAATTCAAAATAAAGAATTAAAGGTTTTAAAAGGTATTGATATAACAACTCTAAAAGATGAAAATAAATTTGTTGGTCATCGAGGTGAAGCAGATAACCCGTCAGCAATAATATTAAAAAATAATAATCTTCATATTGAAATATTAAAAAATCCAAGAGCATTTAGCGCTCAACAGGATCATGCAGGTATAAGTGACATTATACTGGAATCTGCAGTATCTACAATATGCGATAATGAAGACAGTGTTGCAGCAGTAGATGCCGAAGATAAAGTGATTTGTTATAGAAATTGGCTTGGATTAATGAAAGGAAATCTCGTAACAAGGTTTGAGAAAGAGGGAAAAACACTAGAGAGAAAACTTAATCCAAACAGAAGTTATATTTCAAAAGAGGGAAAAGGATTAAAATTGCACGGTAGAAGTCTTTTATTAATTAGAAATGTTGGTCATTTGATGACTAATCCCTCAATAATATTGAAAGATGGAAGTGAAATTCCAGAAGGATTGATGGATGCTTTTATAACAACTGCAGCGGCTCTTCATGATAAGAAAAAAAAAGGAAATTCAAGAGCTGGTTCAATATATATTGTAAAACCAAAGATGCATGGTCCAGACGAAACAGCGTTTACAAATGAAATTTTTACTAAAGTTGAAGAGGTTTTAAAATTAAAAAAATACACATGCAAAATTGGAATTATGGATGAAGAGAGAAGAACTTCATCTAATCTTAAAGAGTGCATTAGAACCTTAAAACACAGAGTTTTCTTCATAAACACAGGTTTCCTTGATCGTACAGGTGATGAAATGCATACATCAATGGAAGCAGGACCAATGATTAAAAAGGGTGATATGAAATCATCAAAATGGATTGGGGCTTATGAAAATAACAATGTTGATATAGGTTTGGCTTGTGGCTTTTCAGGAAAAGCACAAATAGGTAAAGGAATGTGGGCTATGCCTGATAAAATGAAAGACATGTTAGATCAAAAAACTGGTCATCTTAAAGCTGGAGCTAATTGTGCTTGGGTACCATCTCCAACTGCAGCAGCTTTACATGCTTTACATTATCATGAGATAAATATTTTTGATGTTCAAAAAAAATTGTCTGAAAGAGATAAGGCTAAAATTGATGATTTACTTACTATTCCTATCGCAGATAGACCAAACTGGTCAGTTGATGAAATCAATAAAGAAATTTCAAATTCTGCCCAGACATTACTTGGTTATGTTGTAAGATGGATTGATCAAGGTGTGGGTTGCTCCAAAGTGCCAGATATAAATAATGTCGGGTTAATGGAGGACAGGGCAACGTTGAGAATTTCTTCACAACATATTGCAAACTGGGTACATCACGGTGTTACAACTAAAATGCAAGTTATTGAAATAATGAAAGAAATGGCAAAGATTGTGGATAAACAAAATGAGAGTGATCGAAATTATGTTAAAATGAGCTCTGATTATGATAGGTCCATAGCATTTCAAACTGCATGTGAACTTATTTTTAAGGGAAAAGAACAACCTTCCGGATATACAGAGCCTTTATTACATTTAAATCGATTAAAAAAAAAATCAGCTTGAATTAGAATTTATTTTAGATCTATTTTTAAAAGCAGAAAGAAGGGTGCCATCATCAAGATTTTCAATTTCTCCACCAACAGGCACCCCTTGAGCTAATTTTGTGATCTTTACATCTAAATTTGATAAACTGTCCTGAATATAAAAAGCTGTCGTTTGGCCCTCAACTGTTGCACTAGTAGCTAAAATTATTTCCTCAATTTTATCCTTTTTTACCCTTTCAATTAAAGAATTAATTAATAAATCCTCTTTTTTGTGACCAACAGAGGAGATAGTACCTCCTAAAATATGAAAATATCCTTTGAAAATATTTGAATTTTCAATCGACCACTGATCAGCTATGTTTTCAACAACACAAATTTGATTATACTTTCTCTGTATAACCTTACAATTATCATAAGAACACTCAACAGCTGATGATTTTAAGACGCCACAAATTTTACATCTAGAAATATTTTTATAAACTTCTGCTAAAGTTTTTGCTAAAGGCTTTACAAGTTCATCCCTATTATTAATTAGTTTTAAAACTATTCTTTTAGCTGATTTAGGGCCTAAACCAGGCAACTTTGATATTAATTTTATAAGTTCTTCAATCTCAGAAGTATTTTGCATTTACTATAATGGCCATTTAAATCCAGGTATTCCGAGTCCACCTGTTGCTTTTGAAATTTCTTCAGCTGTTTTTGTTTTGAGTTGTGACTTAGCACTATTATGAGCGGCAACAATAAGATCTTCAATTATAGTTTTATCTTCCCTCATAATTTCCTCCGATAATTTGATTGATTGCATCTCCCCCTCCCCATCAAGTATAACTTTAACTGAATTTGAGCCTGAAATTCCTTCAACTTTTATTTCTTTTATTTTTTTCTGACTTTCTTTCATTTTTGACTCAAGTTCTTTTGCTTTATCTAAAATTTTTGTAAAATCAGTCATTAGGTTCATCCTCTCTTTTCAAATTAATATCAGTTAATTCAGCATCAGGAAAATTTTTAATTACATCTTTATAAATTTTTGAATTTTTTGCTTCATCCATTAAAGATCTCTTTATCTTTTGTTTTTTCTCCCTCATTGAAACATCGCCTTTTAATTGACTGAATGAAATAATCCATCTTTCACCTGTCCAATCAAAAAGTTTTAAAGAAAGATCTTTAACGAAATTTTTATCTAAATTTTCATTAAAAGATATCTCGATCATATTTTTTTCGAACTTTACTAGATTTACATTTTTTTCTAACTCATATTTTAGTTTAATTTCTTTTTTATTGAGACAGGTCTGTATTAATTTTTCTAAACTATTAATAAATATTTTTTTTTCTGATTTAACTTCTTTATGAATTTCTGGTTTACTTTTTTCCTCTTGATAAATATTCTTGATTTGATCTATTGGTTTTGATTGATCATTAATTTCTTTATCTATAATAGGATTTTCACTTACAGAATCTATATCAGTATTTTTCTGTGATTTTATCGAACTTAAATGCATCAGCCTTAACAAAAACATTTCCATTGATAAATGTTGATTGGAAACTATAGCAAGTTCATCAAGAGTTGAGATTGTAAATTGCCAAAATAAAATCAATACGCTTGGATCAAGATTTTTATTTAAATCTTTGATCTTTTGAAATTCTTGATCATTTAATGAAAAATTTGTACTTTCTAAGGTTAATGAATCAATATTTTTAAAGTAATAAAGTAATTCTAAGAAATCATTAATAAAAATTTTTGGTTCAACACCTTGGTCATAAATTTTTCTATAAATCTCTATAACTTTAATCTCATCTCCTTTAAGAATAAATTCAAATAAATCGATTAATTGTGATTTATCAAAAAAACCAAAAATTTTCTGTGCTGATTTTAAATCTAATTCAGTTTTTGGATTTAAAGTTAATAAAGCTCTATCTAATAAGGATAGTGCATCTCTTACTGAACCTTCGGAAATTTTCACTATTAATTTTAATGCTTCATCAGTAATTTTACCTCCCTCTTTATCCTTAATTTTTTTAATGTAATTAAATAATTCAGACGATCTAATTCTTAATAAATCAAATCTTTGACATCTTGATATAACTGTAACTGGAATCTTTTTAATTTCAGTCGTTGCAAAAATAAATTTTAGATATTCTGGAGGTTCTTCAAGAGTTTTCAACAAAGCATTAAATGCTTGTTTACTTAACATGTGCACTTCATCGATAATGAAGATCTTATACTTTGACGATGTTGGTCCATATCTAGAAAACTCAATTAATTCTCTAACATCGTCAACACCAGTTCTGCTTGCAGCATCCATTTCTAAAACATCGATGTGATTTGAATTAGTTATAGCATCGCAATTATCACATTTAACTTTACACTTATTTTCAATTCCATTTGAACAATTAAGTGCCTTAGCAACTATTCTTGCTATAGTGGTTTTTCCGACTCCTCTTATTCCAGTGAATAAATATGCATTAGGAACTTTATTAGCTATTATTGAATTAGTTATAGTTTCTACAACTACATCTTGACCAATAAGATCATCAAAATTTTGTGGTCTATATTTAAGTGCTAATACTTTTGAATCATTGCTCATATATACGAGGAGACTAGAACCTGAAAAACTGTCTTTACGACTGCTTCCGTTAAGATCTGGTCGGGTTCAAGCAGCATCCACCTCTAGCCTCCGAAACTATTATAACAGTAATAATTTCTTATCTACAAGAAAAGTTATTTATTTATTTCTCTTTGTTTGTCAGCTTCAAAAACACCTAGGACGTGAAAATCTTGACAATGCAATCCTAAATCTTCTAGTGATTTTTGTACTCTTGGTTCTTCAATATGACCATCTAAATCACATAAAAAGAAAAAGGAGTCGAAGGAATTTTTTTCAGGATAACTTTGCAACTTTGTTAGATTTACTCCATTAATAGCAAACCCTCCTAAAGATTGATATAAAGCTGCCGGTTTACTTTTTAATTTAAATAAAAAAGAAGTAATATATTTTTTTCCACTAAATTCTGGTTGTAATATATTTTTACCCATAACAAGAAATCTTGTTAAGTTTCCTTTTTCATTTTCTATATTATTTTTTACAATTTCTAAATTATATGTTTTAGCACTTAATGATGAAGCTATTGCAGCTTTAGTTTTGTCTTTACTTTTTGAAACCATTTCTGCGGATCCAGCTGTATCAGCTCTTACATGTTCAGTAAGTCTATTTGATTTTATAAATTTTGAACATTGTGATAGTGCTTGGGCATGAGAATAAACATCCTTGATTTCTGAAACTTTTGTTCCAGGTAAACCAAGTAAATTATGTTCTATTTTTTGAAAATACTCAGCATAAATATTTAACCTATATTCGAAAATTAAATATTCAATTCCTATGTTGCCGGTAATTCTATTTGACTCTGGAATAATGATTTTTGAATTTGAATCTTTTGAAGCTTGAACAAAACAATCATCAAAAGTTTTACAGGGCACTACTTCAGCATTTGAGTCTATAGATAAAGCAGCTAAGTGAGAATATGCTCCGAAAGTTCCTTGAAAATAAATTTTACTCATTATGACTTATATTCCATTATTTTTTTTATAGCCATAAAATCTTCCTTAGTATCTACTCCAATCGGTGATGATTTTGCAAGAGCTACATTGATATTAATGTTATTATCTAATGCTCTTAACTGTTCCAATCTATTTTCAATTTCATTTTGCGACTGTTTAAAAGAGATAAATCTTTTTAATATTTCTACATTATAACAATAAATTCCTAAATGATGATAAGCCTGATTATTTTCTTTATTCAATTTTCTCGTAAAATTTATTGCTCGAGGAAATTTTGTGTCATCTAAACTTTCTTCTGTAATTACTTTAACAATATCGTGATTTTCAAAAACCTTTTTGTTGTTAATTTTTGCTGCTAAAGTTCCTAAATCACGCTTGGTCTGGATCATATGCTTATTTAATTTTTGAATATCCTCAATATTCATCAGTGGTTCGTCTCCCTGTAGGTTCATGATTAAATCTATATCTGTTCTACCTAGCTTTACAAAAGCTTCATAAATTCTATCTGTTCCTGTTTTGTGATTATTATTTGTCAAAATTGCTTCTCCACCATTTTTTTTCACATCTTCGATAATTTCTTGATCTTCTGCAGCAACATATACCTCTCCAATATTAGCTTCTTGAGCTTTTTTATAAACATGAGAAATGATTGATAATCCATTAATTTTAAGCAAGGGTTTACCTGGTAATCTTGATGCTGATAATCTTGAGGGAATTATAACTAATGTCTTCATTTTTCTTTTAATTTTTCATTACAATATAAATAGAGGCAAAAATGTACATTAAAAATATAAGCAATTTTATATTTATAGTGCTATATGTTCGAAATAATTTTAATAAATGGATTCTTTCGAGCTAAATAAAATTGTAGCTGCAATATTAATGGTAGCACTTCTGATAATAGGTATTGGAAAGCTTTCAGATGTTATCTTTCATGTTGAAAAGCCTAAAACACCTGGTTACTCAGTTGAGATAGAGCAGACTACTGTGGTAAGTTCACAAACAAGCTCGCAACCAACCGAAGACAAAGTTGATGTTGCTGCATTAATCGCCATGGGAGATATTGCTACAGGAGAAAAGGTTTTTAAAAAATGCGCTGCATGTCATTCTATTGTAAAAGGTGGAAAA
Organism: uncultured Pelagibacteraceae bacterium; assembly: GCA_902541825.1. Lineage (GTDB taxonomy): Bacteria > Pseudomonadota > Alphaproteobacteria > Pelagibacterales > Pelagibacteraceae > Pelagibacter. Next base: position 24,357 of record CACBRY010000007.1, read on the forward strand.
AATAATATTGGTCCAGCATTGTATAATGTTGTTGGTAGAGATGTTGGAGCTGTAGATGATTATAAATATTCTAAAGCTCTTGCCGCCTACGGAAAAGCCTGGACTTTTGAAGAACTTAATGGCTATCTACTTAAACCAGCTAAATGGATTAAAGGAACTAAAATGGCCTTTGCTGGATTAAGAAAAGAAAAGGATAGAGCTTCTGTAATTTTGTACTTAAATCAAAATTCAGATAATCCGTTGCCATTACCTTAATTTTCCAAAACAATAAAGTAATATAGATTTTTGAACATGGACTCTGTTTAGAGCCTGTTGCCAAACTTTAGATTTCTTACTTAAAAAAACATCCTCTTCTACCTCTTTACCCCTTGGCAAGCAGTGAAGAAAAATACAATTTTTTTTTGCCAAGCTCATTAACTTTTTATTTATTTTAAATTTTTTAAATTGACCCAATTTTTTCGATTTATTCACTTTATCGTTCATGGAAATTACTTTGTCCGAAAAAATAACATCAGCTCCTTTAGCTGCTTTTTTTGGATCGTGTAATATACGTATTTTATTATTATTACTTTTAATATATTTCATTATTATCTTACTTGGTTGATATTTAGTTGGACATCCAATATTGAGTTTAAAAGAAAATTTAATTGATGCTGCGATTAAAGAATTCAAGACATTGTTAGAGTCACCAATCCAAGTGATGTTCAGCTTTGATATTGGTTTCTTCTTAATCTCCTCAACAGTAAAAATATCTGATAAAATTTGAGTTGGATGAGAACTAGGACTTAAACCATTGATTATTGGTATAGATAAATATTTTTTGAATTCTTCTAATTTTTCATCTTTAGAAGTTCTGAGCATAAATGCATTCCCAAAATTTGATAAAATTTTTGCTGTATCTTGAATACTTTCTCCTCCCTTTGATAAATGGAGTTCATCTGGTCTGAGTGTTAGAGTGCTACCACCTAATTGTTTTATTGCTAAATAAAAACTTAATCTAGTTCTCAAGCTAGATTTTTCAAACATTTGTACTAACAATTTTCCTCTTAAAGGACTTCCTTTATCAACCTCAAGATTATTAAGTTTCTTTCTTTGTTTCTTCCTTTTTTTAGCGTCAGTAATAATCTTTCTTAGATCTTTTGCAGGAATATCTTTTAAATTAATAAAATGTTTCATTTTATCTAAGCTTTGAGCAAACTTTGTCTATAATATTAATAGCTTGATCTATTTCACTTTTTTTTACATTCAATGGAGGTAAAATACGAACAACATTTTCTGCGGCACGTATAGTAAGCAGCTTATTATCCATCAAATTTTTAATGAATTTTGTTTGATCTATTTTAAGTTCAATTCCAATCAATAATCCTCTCCCCCTAATCTCTCTAATAATTTTAGGATATTTTTCTTTTAGCTTATTTAAATTTGATAAAAAATATTTTGATAATTTCTTAACATTATTTAAAAACTTTCTGTTAGATACTATATCCATGACTGTATTTCCAACTGCCATAGCCAATGGATTTCCTCCAAACGTGGATCCGTGAGTTCCTGGGGTCATACCTGCAGCAACTTTTTTATTCATAAGAACTGCACCAATAGGAAATCCACCTCCAATTCCCTTTGCAATTGGCACTATATCGGGTTTCACCTTAGATTTTTCAAAGGCAAAAAAATCACCTGATCTCGATATTCCACTTTGTACCTCATCTAAGATAAGAAGTATTTTCTTCTCGTTACACAACTTTCTCAGTGCTTTTAAGCACCAATCTGGTACAACTTTAATACCACCTTCACCCATTATAGGTTCAATCATGATTGCAGCTGTATTTTTGTTTATCTTTTTTTTTAAAGACTTGTGATTTCCAAAAATGAAATGATCAAAACCGCCTACATAACCAAATCCTTCTGTCATTTTTTTTGACCCACTTGCAAAAATTGTAGCTAAAGTTCTTCCATGAAAGGAATTTTTAACACATAAAATTCTTGTTTTATTTGGCTTTCCTATTGAATAAAAATACCGTCTAGCGACCTTAATTGCAGCTTCAGTAGCTTCCGCTCCACTGTTTTGAAAGATCACATAATCAGCAAATGTTTTTTGGCATAATTTTTTAGCCAGTCTTTCTCCCTCTGGTATTTGAAAAGCGTTAGAAACATGCCATACTTTTTTTGATTGAGCATTTATTGTTTTAATTAATTTTGGATGTGCGTGGCCTAAAGCTGTTACAGCAATCCCGCTACAAAAGTCTAAATATTTTTTTCCATTATGTGCGTAAAGATAACTCCCTTTGCCATATTTAAAGGAGATTTTTTTTCTATTATAATTTTTTGCCAAATAAGTCATAATTTTTTAAATAGAACTTTGTATAAACAAAATTATTTAATACAAGTTGCGATTGAAAAAATATAATCAACAATTTTAAAATTAATGTTAATAACTGTTAATAATTACTTGTTTTATCAAAAAATATATCAGTATATTGTGTTAATAAAAGTATAATACACATTATATAGAATTAATGAGTTGGACAGAGGAAAAAGTAGCAAAATTAAAAGAATTATGGGGCAAAGGAAATACTGCTTCACAAATAGCGGAAATTATAGGTGGCATCTCACGTAATGCCGTCATTGGAAAAGCCCATAGATTAAATCTTTCTGCAAAAATTAAGACAAGATCTGCAAATGTAAGTCAGAATTCAAAATCTTTGAATGAGAATAGTAAAGTTAAATCAGTCAAAGGCAGAAGAAGTAAATTTAAATCTTTGATAATTGAAAAAGATTTTGAGCCTGAAAATCCCAAACAATTAGAAGAACTTGAAGACGGTGTTTGTCGCTATCCAATTGGACATCCAGATGAAAAAGATTTTTACTTTTGTGGAAGAACTTCGGTAAAAGACTTTTCTTACTGTAAATTACATTTGCTATACAGTTATGTTCCAAAGGGTAAAAAAGAAGAAACAAATGATAAAGAGGATATTCAAGAATACATTGAAAAAAAAATTCAAACTGGCTAACTTGTTTTAACTTTTTTTTCCAATATCCCCAAAATTATATTTTTCTGTAGAAAATTCTCCACCGTCACGCCACATATAAGAATATTTTTTTACCTCATCTTTAAAATAAAGTTTACTTGGCAAACCAATATCTGAATTAGTTTTATATTTTCCTGAAGGGATATTGTCATGTTTTAGTAATCTCAATTGATCTTCAGTAAGTAATGGCTTTGGAAGTAATTGAAAAAACTTTGCAGATAATTTTGCAATTGTTAATGGAAAAGGAAGTAATAATCTTTTTTTATTAATCAAATTTAGTAAAATTTCTAATATCTCTTTAAATGTTAATATTTCTGGACCAATACATTCTATAATTTTTGTTTCAGATCCTTTTGAGATTACATGGTAAATAATATTTGTTAAATCTGTGCAATGTATTGGCATGAATTTAGTTTTTCCAGAGTAATATAGTGGAAATATTGGAAGCCTATTTAATAATGTCATAAACTGAGTACTAAAATTATCAGAATTAGAAAAAACTACTGATGGTCGTAAAATTGTACTTCTAGAAAAATTATCTAAAATATTTTTCTCACCTTTAAGTTTTGAAATTGCATATTTAGAGTCTGTTGCCTCATTTATCCCTAGTGCAGATACATGAACAAAATGTTCTAAATTATATTTTTTACAAAGTTTAGCTACTAGGGTTGGGAAAATTGTATGAATATTTTCAAAAGTGTTTCCCGTTCCTTTTTCATACAAAATTCCAATTAAATTTATACAGTAATCTGCTTTGGCAAATAATTTTTCAATTTTTTTTTCTTCAAAAATGTTTGACTCAATAATTTCTATATAACCTGCATTAGCCTGTGTTTTTATTTTTAAACCTCTTTGATGAATATTTCTTGTTACCACGGTTACCCTAAGGTTATTTTTGGTAAGTTTTCTAATTAGAAAACTTCCGATTTGACCACTTCCACCAAAGATTAGACAATTTTTTGCTTTCATATATATATTATTAAAAAATATGGATATTAAACTTCACAAAAATGACTTACCAGATGATTTAGATTTAGGCAATTTAATAGCTGTAGATGGTGAATTTATGGGGCTGAATATAAGACGTGATCCGTTGTGCCTTATCCAAATCTCAAGCGGTAAGTCAGATGCACATATAATTCAGCTTGATAGACTTAATTACAAAGCTCCGAATTTAATCAATGTCCTTCGCAACGATAAAATAGCAAAAATTTTTCACTATGGACGAGCAGACTTAGCTTTTATCAAATATTATCTCAAGACTGAAACCAATAATATACTTGATACAAAAATTGCTTCAAAGTTATCCAGATCTTACTCGGACAACCATTCTTTAAAGACGCTTATCAAAGAATTTATTAATGTGGATATAAGTAAACAATTTCAAAGCTCTGATTTTGGCGGGGAGCTTACTCCCGCACAATTAAAATATTGTGCAAACGACGTGATTTATCTTCATAGGATTCATGAGGAATTAAATAAAATTCTTATTCGTGAAAATAGATTTGAATTATATAAAGATTGCCTTAAATTTCTAAAAACAAGAGTCGATTTAGACCTTGCTTTATTTAAAGATGATATATGGGCTCATTAATTAAAAAAATTAATTTTAAAAAAATTGCAAAAGAAGTAATTGATTTAGAAATCAAAGCTTTACAAAAGTTAAAGAAAACTTTGAACAAGAATTTTGATAAAGCTGTAAATGCAATTGTAAATTGTCAATCGAAAGTAATTCTATGTGGTGTTGGTAAAAGTGGAATTATTGCTAACAAAATTTCGGCAACTTTTTCTTCAATTGGAACACCCTCTTTTTCTCTTTCGGCAAATGATTGTTCGCACGGTGATATGGGTAGTATTACAAGAAAAGATATTTTAATTTTAATTAGTTACTCTGGAAACTCATTAGAATTAAAAAATATAATAAATTATGCTAATAGAAATAAAGTTTTATTAATTGGTATCACATCAAAAAAAAATTCTGATCTATATAAAAATAGTGATATTTGTTTAATAACTCCAGAAGTCAAAGAGGCAGGTCTTGATATGATACCAACCTCTAGCACAATAAATCAGTTAAGTATGGGGGACGCTTTAGCCATTTCAACTTTAAAAAAAAAGAAAATAAACAATTTAGATTTCAAAAAATTTCATCCATCTGGAAGTCTTGGAGAAAAATTAAAAACTGCTGAAGATTTAATGTTAACAAAAGACAAAATACCTTTTATAGACGAAAACAAGTTAATGACTAAAGCATTAACAATAATGACGAAAAAAAAATTGGGTACACTTATCGTCAGAAATAAAAAAAAATACACCACAGGAATAATTACTGATGGTCAAATAAGGAGATTTAACTCAAAAAATATAAATCTTGGGTCTCTTAAAGTTAAAGATGTAATGACTAAAAATCCAATAAAGATAGATAAGAATATTTTGGCTACAAAAGCACTTGCAATAATGAATGAAAAAAAGATTACAAGTCTTTGTGTTTATGAAAAAAAAAAAAAATTTATTACAATAGGAATTTTGCATATTCATAATATTTTAAATAAAAAAATTTACTAATATAATGGATATTAAAAAAACTTTTCAATATGGTCTTTTAATTTTACTTATTTTAGCAAGTTTTTTGTTTTATTATAAATATTTTAAAGAGGACGTCAAAATAATTAAAAAAGATGAATTGGGAAATACTGAAAACAAAAAAGAAGCTAAAATTTATTCAAAAAGTGAAAATAAAAATATAATAGAAAATTTAAAATATGTCTCTGAAGATTTATTAGGTAATACCTATGTTGTAACTGCTAAGTCGGCTACATTGAAAGAGGACAAACTAAATGAGGTTCAGCTTTTTGAGGTAAATGCTCAAATAGCTAGGGAAAATCAAGAAATAATATACATTTTCTCAAAAACAGCTAATTACAATAAAGTAAATAATAATACTGTTTTCAAAAAAAAGGTTAATGTTAAATATGGAAATCAAATTATAGACTCTGAAATTTTAAATCTTAATTTCAAAGATAATCTAATAGAAATTTTAGAGAATGTTTATTACGTTGATGAAAATACGAAAATAAAAGCAGATAAAGTAGAAATTGATTTGTTAGATAAAAAGTTAAAAATATCTATGATAAACAAACAAGATAAAGTAAATATTATAAGTAAATATTGATTATGGCGATTATTAAAAAATTTCGTATTAAAAACTTTAAGCAAAAACAAGAGTTGTTAAGATTAGAAAAAATTTCTGTATATTTTGGGAAGCGTAAGATTTTAGAAGATTTAAGTCTAAATTTAAACCAGGGCGAAATTCTCGGATTATTAGGTCCTAATGGCGTTGGTAAATCAACAATTTTTAATATCATTATTGGGTTATTAAAACCGGACTATGGATCGGTGTTCATAGATAAAAAAAATGTAACTGAGGATCCAATATTCTATCGAACAAAAAATTATAAAATTGGGTATGTGCCTCAACATGGAGGATATTTTCAGGATCTTACTTTAAGAGAAAACCTTAAGGCAATAAGTGAAATAGTGATAAAAGATAAAAAATTAAGAGATGAAAAAATAAACCTTCTCATTTCAAAATTTGAACTTGAGCCTTTACAAAATATAAAAGCTGAATTTCTATCTGGAGGACAAAAAAAACGTTTAGTTATATCTTTAGCATTATTGAGTAATCCTAAAATTTTATTGCTGGACGAGCCTTTTGCAGCCTTAGATATTATGACAATTAAAAATCTGCAGCAAATAATTGTTGATCTACAAATTCAGAATAATATCTCAATAATTTTGTGTGATCATCAAGCAAGAGATCTTTTAACCTGTGTAGATCTAGCAATCGTACTATCTAATGGAAGAGTAATTGCAAAAGATACTCCTAATAATCTTATTAAAAATATCGATGCACAAAACGCGTACTTTGGTGATTCCTTTAAGATCAATTAGTTTATTTAATGTCTAATTTTGTAAAAATAAAAAATAAGATAAATAAATTTAATAAAAAATTATCAATTGATGGAGATAAAAGTTTATCAATTAGGTGGGCATTATTATCTTCACAATCTCTTAAAAAAAGTAAAGCATCAAACTTGTTGCTCTCAGAAGACGTTATAAGTACTTTAAAGTGCCTAAAGAAACTTGGTATAAAAATAAAAATTTCAAAAAATTTTTGTCAAATAACTGGTTTAGGCTTAAACGGATTTAAATATAAAAATAACTTAATTCTGAATGCTGGTAATTCAGGTACTTTAGGTAGGCTCATACTAGGTTTGTTAGTTCACTCCAAAAAAAAAGTGAGGCTAATAGGAGATAAAAGTTTATCAAAAAGAGATTTTTTAAGAGTTGTAAAACCATTAGAAAAGTTCGGAGCAAAATTTAATAGTAACCGTGGAAAGCTTCCAATTAAAATTCAAGGTACAAATAATACAAAACCAATAAAATATTTTGAAAACAGAGGATCTGCTCAATGTAAAAGTGCTGTGATGTTAGCTGCCTTAAATACATTCGGCGAAACAATAATTAAAGCTAAAAAATCAAGGAATCATACCGAACTACTTTTTAAATATTTGAAACTACCAATAAAAATTATAAAAAAAGATAAATTTGACATTATAAAAATCAAAGGCAAACATAATATACCTTCCTTAAACTATAAAATACCATCCGATATTAGTTCAGCTGCTTTTTTTTTAGTTTTAACTGCACTTACCAAAAATTCTACTCTTAAAATTAAAAACGTAAATATTAATCCGTCTAGAATGGGTGTATTATATATACTTAAACTAATGGGTATCAAAATTTCAAAATCAAACATTAAAAATTATAAAGGTGAAAAAATTGCTGACTTAGTAATTAAAAGCACAAACAAAATTAAACCAATAAATTGTCCTATAAAATTTAATAGTTCAGCGATTGATGAATTCTTATTAATATTTTTGGTTGCTGCCAAAGCTAAAGGAGTTTCAAATTTTAAAAACTTATCTGAATTAGACCAAAAAGAAAGTCCCAGGCTTAAATGGGGTTCAAAAATTCTTAATAAAATTGGTATAAAAAACAATGTTACTAAAAACAGTATTAAAATTTTTGGAGACCCAAACTTGAAAATTAATAAAAAGATTATTATTAAGGACTTCTTAAAAGATCATAGAGTTTTTATGACAAGTGTCATCGCCGCCCTTACATTTGGAGGTGAATGGCAAATATTTGACAAAGATTCTATAAATACTTCATTTCCATCCTTTTTAAAAAAAGTTAGTTATTTGGGAGCAAAAGTAGACTAATATTACTTAATTGTTAAAATAATAAGTAAAATTTAAATATTTCGTTGGAAAATAATATTTTTTTGCGGTTTTTTGCTTAAATTTCATTCTTGATTAAAACCATTATTTTATCTAAATAAGCAGAGTTTTTTTTAAAAATTAATTAAGACATAATAAAAATAAAAATATTAATGGAAATTTATAAAGATCTTTCAAACCCAGCTTCCAAAGAATTTGAAAAATTATTAAATAATCAGTTTACCAAAAATACTATTGAAGAAGGAAAGATCATTGAAGGTAAAATAAACAAAATTACAGAAAAATTTGTTTTTTTATTTATAGAAGGTTTAAAAAGCGAACCAGTCCTAGATATTAATGAACTTAAAAGCATGGGTCTTTCGAAAAACATTGCGATAGGTGAGACAATTTCAGTTCTTTTAGAAAAGATAGAGGATAAAAATGGAGATGTTGTTGTATCGGCAAGTAAAGCTCAAAAGATTAAAGGATGGGATAAACTGGTTGAAGCATATGAAAAAAAAGAACCAATCATGGGAAAAATTACATCGAAATGCAAAGGAGGTTGTATTGTGGAACATTTAGATACAGGATCCTTAATGTTTTTACCTGGTTCACAAATTAGTGACAAGCCTCTTAAAAATATAGACCATCTCATGAACGAACCACAAAAGTTTGCATTAATTAAATTAGATAAAGTTAGAGGTAATGCTTGTGTTTCAAGAAGAGAAATAATTTCGACATTTAAAAAAGAAGATAAAGCAAAAATTATAGAAAAATATAAAGTTGGTGACATTATAAAAGATGCGGAGGTGAAAGGTTATAGTTCTTTTGGATGTTTTTTTAATGTAAACAATGAGCTAGATGTTTTAGTCCATTTACAAGAAATTTCATATAGTCGCGTTAGTCATCCAGATGAAATATTCAACATCGGTGAAAAACATGATTTAAAAGTCATAAGTGTTGATAAAGAAAAGTTACAAGTTGGTTGTTCTATTAAACAATTATCACCTGATCCATTTGAACATATTGAGAATTATGAATTAAAAAAAATCTATAAAGCTAAAGTTGTAAAGATTATGGATTTTGGAGCGTTCTGTGAATTAGAACCTGGATTAACAACATTATTACATTCTAGTGAACTAAGCTGGACAAAAAAGAATAATTCTGTAAAAAAAATGTTTAGAGTTGGCGATGAAATTGACTGTGTAATTACTGAGATCGATAAAGCAAAAAGACGTGTCGCGATCTCACATAAACTTACAAAGCAAAACCCTTTTGAAATTTTTGAAAAAAAATATCCAGTTGGAAGTGAGGTTAGTGGAGAGGTCGTTAATAAAAATGAGTACTCATTATTTATTAATATAGAAAATTTAGATATTGATGCCTTTTTACATTGTAATGATTTAACATATCTTGACAATGGTGAGGAAGAATTAAAGAAATATAATAAAGGTGCTAAAATTAAAGTAAAAGTTTTAGAAATTAAAGTTGATGATCAAAAAGTGAGAGTTGGTTTAAAACAAACTCAGCCGGATCCATTTGACTGGTTCAAAGGAAAAGAAGTTAATGATATTATAACTGTAAAAATTGTTTCTACTGATAATAAAGGATTAATTGTAAGGCCAGAGGGATGTGAAATGGATTTCATGATTAAAAAAAATCAGATAGCAATAAATCCTGCTGATGCTAGAACTTCAAGATTTACAGGTGGTGAAAGAATTGACTGCGCTGTTTCAGAAATAGATTTTAATAAAAGAAAAGTGACCTTAAGTATAAAATTATTAGAGGAATTACAAAAGAAAGAGGCTTTGGAAAAATATGGATCAGAGGGGTCTGGAAAAAATCTTCCTTTTTCTAATCTTTCTAAAGATTTAAACAAAAAAAATAAAAAATAAAATTGGCGATTGTAAAATCAAACCTTTTAAAACAATTATCAAAAAACTACCCTAATTTTTTAAAAAAAGATTTAGAAAAATTTACAAATATCATTTTAAAAGAAATAAAGATTTCTTTAAAACGTGGAGAGAGAGTTGAATTAAGAGGATTTGGGGTTTTTTCTACTAAAATTCAAAAAGCGAGAATATCAAGAAATCCTAAAACAAATCAAAAGGTTGATACTCCTGAAAAAAAAACAATTCACTTCAAAATGTCAAAAGATTTGTTTAAAATTTTAAATGATGAAAAAAAATAAAATATTTGTCGCTTGTGATAGCACTAATATTTTAAAAATAAAAAAAATTATAAAAGATACACAAAATCCAAAGTTAAAAGTTGGATACAAATTCGGATTAGAGTTTTTAAATTCAAAATATGGAAGGAAATTCTTATCAAAATTAAAGAATAAAATAGTTTTTGCAGACTTAAAACTTCACGACATTCCAAACACATGTGCATCAGCAGTAAGAGCAGTGAAAGATTTGAATGTAAATTATTTAACCATTCATATTAGCGCAGGTTTAGAAGCTCTCAAAGCAGTGAAAAAAGTTTCAGGATCAATACGACTAGTGGGTGTGAGCATCCTTACCTCTCTAGATAACAAAGGATTAAAGGAAATTGGATTTAATAAAGATATAAAAAAATTAGTTTTACATCAAGCGAGGCTAGCAAAAAAAGCTAAGTTAGATGCTATCGTGTGCAGTGCACAAGAAGTAAAAATAGTTAAAAAGGTATTTAAAAAAGAAATTATAACTCCTGGAATAAGATTAGAGTCAAAAATTAATGATCAAAAAAGAGTTTTAACTCCTAATCAAGCTTTTAAAAACGGTGCAGACTGGTTAGTGATTGGAAGAAGTATAACTGGACAAGGAAACATTAAAAAAAATATGATTAAATTAATTGATCATTTAGAACGATGATCCTTAAGTCAAAAATTTGTGGAGTTTCCGACTCTACAACATTGCGGTACATAATAAATCATGCTTACCCGTCACAATTTATTGGATTTATAGTTAATTATCCAAAATCCAAAAGATACGTTGATTTAAAAAAGGTTAAAGAATTATTGAAAATTTCAAAAAAAAAATCTTTTTATGTGGCTGTGCTAGTAAATCCTGATTATAAAATACTCGAAGAAATAAAAAATTTACCTTTTGATTATTATCAACTTTATGACTGTAGTCCTGACAGAGTAAGATTTATAAAGAAAGAATATAACAAAAAAATTATTACAGCATTTACTATCAAAAATAAGGAAGATATTAATCAATATGAATTATTCAAAGATATAAGTGATATTTATTTATTTGATAGCAAAGGTTATGAGAAAAGTATGTCATTTGATCACTCACTAATAGAAAATATTCACTTCGATAAAGAGGTAATGCTAGCAGGAGATATTCGTTTTGATGATAAACTTGAAAAATTCTTAAAAATAGCAGATATTATTGATATCTCTGGGGGGTTAGAAAGCTCTGGGTTAAAAGATATTTCTAAAATAGATTTTTTTTTAAATAATATTAAACAAATAAATAATGAAACTTAAAAGAAATATTCAACTTATTGATCAACATAATAACAGAGGATTTTATCTAGGTAAGTTTGGTGGAAATTTTGTTGCTGAAACAGCGATAAAACCTATAGAGGATTTATCCAATTTATTTGAAAAGCTCAGAAAAAATAAAAAATTTTTAAAAAAAAGAGATAAATACTTTAAATATTACCTTGGGGGTGAAACACCCTTTTTCAAATTAGAGAACTTAACAAAATATCTTGGGGGAGCTGAAATTTGGTGCAAAGATGTTTCTGCAATAAGGGGCGATGCGCATAAGGCCTACCACGCAACAGTCAATGCTCTTATTTGTAAAGAGTCAGGCAAAAAATTTTTGGCAGGTGACACCGGTGCCGGGATGTTTGGTAAAAATCTAGCAATGGCTGCTAAAGAAATGAAATTGAAAGCTAAAATTTTTATGGGAACTAAGGACATATCACGCCAAGCCTTGAACGTCTCGTTTATGAAGAAGGCTGGAGCGGAAATTGTTCCTGTTGATACTGGTTCACGTACTCTTGTTGATGCTGTTTCTGAGTGCATGAGATTTTACGTAAGTAACTGCCAAACCACTCATTTAGCAGTTGGCTCTGCGATAGGCGCAAACGTCTTTTTAAAAATATGCGCCTGGTCGACATCACAGATATCAAGAGAGTTAAAATCACAAGTGATAAAAGAGTTTGGAAAAATTCCAAAACTCCATCTTTTAAATGTAGTCGGTGGGGGAAGTTCTGCAATTGGTTTTTGGAATGAATTTATCCACTATAACAAAAATCATGTAAAGCTGACTGGTATTGAGGCAAAATATGCAGCCCCTTTAACAACAAACGCAAAAATTGCTATTTTACATGGAGCTGCACAATACTGTTTACAAGACAAAAATGGACAGATTGCAGATACTCATTCAATCAGTGCGGGATTAGATTATCCGGGCGTCTCGCCTCTCCATTGTATGCTTAAAGATACAAAAAGAGCAAAATATACTTCTTGCTCAGATGAAGAAGCCTTAAATGCATTAAAATTAATATGGAAATATGAAAACTTAAGACCGTCACTTGAACCGGCTCATGCATGGGCAGAATGTATAAAAATTGCCCCAAAATTAAAAAAAGATGAAGTTATTATAGTTAATAATTGTGGTTCTGGTGCTAAAGACGCTGGAATAATTAAGAGTAAAATAGGGTATTACCCAAAATGAAAAATGAAATAGATAAAGCTTTTGAAATAACAAAAAAAGAAAAGAGACCTGCATTAATCTCTTTTACTGTTGCTGGTGACAACACAAGCAAAAAATCCTTTGAAATTTTAAAATCTATTTCTAACACGGTAGATATAGCAGAATGGGGAATTGCATTTAATTGTCCTGGAGCAGATGGACCAGAAATACAAAATAGTTCTTACAGAGCAATTAAGAACGGAATAACACTTGATAGTACTTTTTCTCTAATCAAAAAATATAAAAAATTAAAAAATTCAAAACCATTAATACTTATGGGCTATTATCAATTAATCTATAATTATGGTGAAAAAAAATTTATAAAAAAATGTAAAAATGTTGGTGTTGCTGGCTTGATTGTAGTGGACTTACCTTGGCCTGATAATAAGAGTTTTGCAAAATTATGTAAAAAAAATTCTATTTGTTTTGTTCAATTAATTGCACCAACAACAACAAAAAAAAGAATGAAACTAATAGTGAAAGATAGTCACCAACTAATTTATCAAATTTCAAATATTAATATTACTGGCGGAAAATTAAAATCAACTGCAAAAACAATTATAAATAACTATAAAACCATCAAAAGTATCAATCCTAAAAAACACGTAATTATTGGTTTTGGTATCACAAAAGACACAATAGGAAATTTTAAAGCCGCAAATGGGTTGGTTGTTGGCTCTGCATGTTGTAAAGTAATATCAAATGCAATAAAAAAAAGACAAAATCCTGCCAAAAATTTAAATATTATGTTAAAAGATTTAAAATCAAGGTTATATGAACTGGATAACACGTATCATCAAAGCTGGCGAAAAAATTAAGACAGCTATTCATAAAAGAGCAACAAAAGAGGATATTGCAAATAGTGACTGGATGTCATGCTGTAAAGGCCCTCAACAAAAAATTATTTTTGAAAATAATATGTGGGTATGTCCTGATTGCAATGAACACCATAAAATCAACCCAAAACTAAGATTTGCTTATCTATTTGACGATGGAAAATATGAAATTTTAGACACCCCTTCTCCAGTCGATGACCCTTTAGAATTTGTAGATAGTAAACCATATAAAGATAGACTTAAAGCAGCTAGAAAAAAAACAGGACTTAAATGTAGTATGGTCGTAGCAACAGGAAAAATTAAAGATATCAATGTGACTGCTTTTGCGTCAGACTGGTCATTTATGGGCAGTAGTATCGGGCAAGCTGAAGGTGAGGCAATTTTATTCGCAGTTCAACACGCTATTGATAATAAACATGCATTACTGGCCGTCACGTCGGGGGGAGGTATGAAAATGCAAGAAGGACTTTTTTCACTTTCACAAATGCCGAGGTCTGTGCTAGCAGTTAATGAACTCAAAAAAAATAAACTTCCATACATTGTTTTATTAACGAACCCCACGACGGGGGGAATAACTGCTAGCTACGCAATGACTGGCGATATCCAAATCGCAGAACCGAATGCACTCATAGCCTTCGCAGGCTCGCGCGTAATTGCTGGGACCGTCAAGGAGTCCTTGCCAGCAGGTTTCCAACGAGCTGAGTACGTTCAAAAAACAGGTTTTGTTGATATGATTGTTAATAGAAAAGATTTGCCTGATAAAATTGGAACTTTGTTGTCAATATTATTAAAAAAACATCCTGCTCAAGATCAAACAAGTGAAGAAGATGATGTTTCAAATGAAAGTCTGACTGTTAAAACTAAAGAAGCATCTTAGTAGTTAAATCAAATTAATAATGCTTAAATCTGAGATTTACTACAATTCATTACAAAAGAAATATAGTCGTAAAATAACTTTAGGATTATCAAGAATAAAAAAGGCTCTTTCCCTTTTGGATTCCCCACATTTAGATCTTAAACGACCTTGCAATATTCTAGGCTCTGATGGAAAATTTAGCTGTCTTACCTCACTTAAATATTTTATTGAAGCAAATGGACAGACAACCACAACTTTCATAAGTCCTCACTTATATGACCTTCGTTCAAGAATATGGTTAAAAAATAGATATATATCCTTAAAGGAAATAAAAAAATATGAAAAACAAATAAGCAAATTAAAAATTAAATTAAGTTTATTTGAGGTATTAACCTTAATATATGTTTTGGCTGCTGCTAAATCAAAAAGTTCGTATAATCTCTTGGAGAGTGGTTTGCTGTTTAAGAAAGACAGTTCAAACCTTTTTAAAAAACCTCTTTTTCAAGCTTGTACAAATATAAATAAACAACATTTAGAGTGGATTTCACCAAAAACAATTAATGAAATATGTAAACAAAAAGTCGGTCACCTAAGTAATCAAACTCATATCTACATAGGTAAACAAAATCCAAAAACTTTAAAAATAATTAAAGGAATATTAAAGAAGAACAAAAGTAATATTACCTACCCTTCAAATTGGAGAATAATAAGAAAAAAAAAGGGCCTTTTTTATAAAGACAGTGAATATATTATTAATATCAGATCAAATTATATTCATAGCAAAGGATTAGTAGAAAATTTAGGTCTGGCAATTAAAGTGGCTTTAGATTTGAATATCAAACCAAGTATAATTGAAAAAACTATTCCAAAAATCTATTTTGAGGGGAGATTACAATATATTAATAAAGGTAAATTAAGAAATTACGTGCATAAAAATGAAAAGATTTTATTAGATGGTGCACATTCAAATGCATCAGGTAAGAATTTATATAATTACCTAAAAACATTAAAAAAACCAATATATTGCATATGGGGGATGCAAAAAAACAAATTTCCGAGTGATTTTTTAAAAAATTTCAGAGGAATTTTCAAAAAAGTTGTAACAGTAAAAATCCCTAATGAAAAAAATGCTTGTTCTGCAGAAAATTTAAAGTCTATCGCAGCAAAACAAAAATATAGTGCTGAAAAAGCCTCTAACTATAAAGAAGCACTAATTAGGATAACTTCAAAGAAACCAAAAGTTATTTGTTTTTTAGGTAGTCTCTATTTTATAGGGTCAGTATTAAAAGAAAATTAAATATTTTTATCTAAAAATTCTTTCATGTGACTTTCTGGAACTCCCCCTACCTTCCGGTCTACTTCAATACCCTTTTTATAAATAATGACCGTTGGGACGCCACGAATTCCCGCCGCCGAGCCGGTATTTATTCCTGAATCTTCGATATCAGTAATATAAAAATTTGCACGATCTTTGTATTCATCAGATAATTTATCCATAACAGGTTTCAAGGCCTTACAAGGTGAGCACCATGACGCTGAGAATTGAATTACAGAAATATCTTCTTTTTTAACTTTGTTTTCAAAATCTTCATCTTTAAATTCAATAAGCATAATTTTCCTTTTTTTAATTTCATTAAGTAATATGATTTTTTATCTTAAAGTCAATTTGGTAATTTTAATTTAGACTTTATGTCTTTGTTGATAACTTTTAGGATTTCTTCAATTTTTCTAATTTTGAGGATCTTTTTTCTTCTAAAATTCTTCTTACTAACTTTCTATTACATGGCACACCTAGCAATTTTGAAACTTTAGTTGCAATTGAAGTTTTTGATTCTTCCTTATTTTCTGCTTCATCAAATATTTGCAGAATTTTCTTTTCTTTTTTTTTAACAAGTTCTAATCCTAGAACACTATTATTAATATACGTTAAACTTTGTCTTATTTGTTCTATCTTTGTGTCTGTAGGTATTTTATAAGCGGTTGGAGTAGAACCACCTGAACCTTCACGCTTAAACTTAACCATTTGAATACCATGATTTTCACAAAATCTCGGTAAATTATCTTTTCTTTTTACAAAAATTTTTTTTCTTTTAAAAAATTCAAATATTTGATCAGTATCATAAAAACCTTCTGGCTTTTCATCACGAGTTTTTCCAAGTTTATATTTGTCTTTATCCATCAATAAAATCCTCTAGTTATATTATATAATTATGCCGTATATTTCATTAATTTTTGAAAGTAATTCATTAATTTAAATTCCTCATAATCATTAGGTGCTGACTCTAATAGTTTTGGATTAAGCAAAATAACTGATGAACATTGGGCTCTTGAGATTGCAACATTAAGTCGATTTCGATTAAAGAAAAATTTTTTATTTCTCGGGAGATCAGCGACTGAAGAACTTGTCATACTTATAATTGTTATAGGTGCCTCCATTCCTTGAAATTTATCTATTGTTCCACATCGAGCTCCTTTATTTAATCTTGCTTTCAAAAAAATTTACTTGAGCATTAAACGGACTTACGATTAAAATGTCATCTATACTTATTTTTCTCTCAGTTTTATCAAAATCAATAAACTTACAGCCCATGACCTGATCCATAATTTTTTTTATAATTTCAAACTCTTCAACACTTGTTTGTGATCTATCTTGATGTTTCATTAAAACTGTATGTATACCCTCATTTTTTATAATGCTATTTTTTTTGTACTCGATTTTTCTATTAATGTTATTTTCATTTACCAGCAATCTATCTTCGTAAAAATTTTCAGAGGTAAATGAATTTATGTTTGGATGGAGCCTAAAGGTTTTATTTAGAAAAATACCCTTGTCTGGAGAAATGGTATCGTTGTCTTCTAATAAATAATCTAAAACCGATTTTCCTGAGTCATTTGGATGACTTCCTTGTGTTGGCTGACCAAGTTGTTGTTGATCTCCAACTAAAACAATATTTTTTTGCAATTCCCCCTAAAGCAATTAAATCTGCAACAGAAATTTGAGAGGCTTCATCTACAAAAAGATAATCTAATTTATTTTGGTAATACCATTGAGATAGATGATATTTTGTCCCGGCGTAAAGTAAAATTTTATTATCTTTTAACCCATCAATGTAATGTTTTTCGTTTTTATCAGTTTTAATCAAATTTCCATCGTAGAATGTATCCTCATTATCTGGATTACCCATCTTCAGTCCTTTAAATACATATTTTTGATTATGAGCTAAATTTTCCACTCGCTCTAAAAGATTATGAATTACTTTATGGGAATTAGCTGTCACAGCAATTTTTTTTATTATTTTTAAGTAGCTCAATAATAGCATTGGCTGATTGATAAGTCTTACCACTTCCAGGAGGCCCTTGAAGATATAGATATGAATTTTGTAAATTTAAAATGATTTTTGGAATTTCATCGTCATATTTTTCCGTTTTTATTATTTTTTCACCTTTTTTTATTCCTTTTATTTTAGGAATATCTCTATTAATAAAATCTTTGATTGCATTATATCCATCTTTTTTTTTCAAAACATTGTCACAAAATCTATAAATATTTTTATTCAAATTTTCAAAACGTGCATGTTCCATGACTTTTTCACCAATAGATAAGATTTTTGGTAATTGCTTATCCTCTTTGGAGACCCCTTTTCTAAGTAAAAGTGATCGTTTAATTTGATCTAATTCTTGAATTTTTCCAGCATAATCACTTCTTTCTGGATCTGTATTATTTGCAATTATACATGTTCTTCCCTCTTTAAGTTTATACTCTTGCTCTGGAAAAATATATTTGTAAACAAGCGATCTTTTGTCTTGAAAAACTGATACAAGTTTCATATTTCCTATACATTCTCTATCATCCATTAAGTCACTATCTGATAAATCTTTCCTATCAAAATGCTGTCGCCATTGTGGTTTTTGTTCTCTATTATAAAAACCAATTACGTCTGAGAGTAATTTTGAAATTTTATTATGTTTTGATTTAAAATTTTCAAACTTCTCTTGAAATTCTAATAAAGTTTCCTCAAAAGGTCTTAGTTCTATTTCTTCCTTCTCGGGAACAAACCATTTTGTTTGCTTAGGTTTTATTCGCAATAGCCATTTTCTAAGTCTAAAAGTAGACTCACAATCTTGTTTATTATAATCCTTAATCTTATCTAAAAGTCTCTTATCATTATTATTCATCCATTGTATGTAAAATTCCTCAGATACATCTCCTTTTAGAATTTCACCCGTTCTTTTAAAATCGTAATACTTTTCAATATCTTTAATAGAATAACTTTTTTGGGATACGTATATGCCTTGTTTGACTACTCTAAATAAATCTACGAATTTTCCAAGGTTTAAATAATGATCATAATCTACTCCGTGGACTTTATGTATTGAGGTTAATCTTTCTAAAGCAGTGATTTCATATGGTGCATAATGATAAATTTTTGCTTTTGGATATTTTTTAAAATGAGCTTTTGTAAATTCAAAAAATTTAATTAAACTTTGTTTTTCCTCTTCTCTATTGTGTGCCCAAAATGATTTGAAAACTTTCTTTTCATTTTCTTCATAAAAAATACCAAATAAGTATTCTAATCGTCCTGAATAAACATAATCTTGTACCCCTTCTAAGTCAAAAAAAAGATCGCCTGGAGCTGGTTCAGGTAAAA
>CACBRY010000008.1 GCA_902541825.1 uncultured Pelagibacteraceae bacterium
ATTTTTTCAACTAATTCGTCTGAAATTTCTGATTTAGATTTATATTTAAGTTTGTCTATTTTCTTATCTTTATAATGAATTGAAACTTCATTAAAATCTGAGTCAAAACCAATGGATGCTTTTGATACATCATTTGCAACTATCCAGTCACAGTTTTTTTCACCTAGTTTTTTATTAGCATAGTCTTCTAAATTATTTGTTTCAGCCGCAAAGCCCACCACTAGTTTTGGTCTTAAGGAATTATGATTGGAGACATAATCAAGAATATCTACATTTTTTTCTAATTTTAAACTAATTTCATTTTGTTTTTTTATCTTTATTTCAGAGGTTTCTTTCACTTTGTAATCACATACTGCTGCTGAAAATATTGCAACATCCGCCGGCAAACTTTTAAGTGTAGATTGAAACATTTCTTCGGCAGTTTCAACCTTGATCAAATTAATATCATTATTTATTTTTAAATTTGTTGGTCCTGAAATTAAGGTTGTTTCAAAACCTTTTTTGGATAATGATTTCGCAATTTCATAGCCTTGTTTACCACTGGATTTATTAGATATATATCTTACTGGATCAATGTACTCTTTGGTTGGTCCTGCAGTTACAATTGCCTTTAATTTATTTTTTTGTTTTAAATTTTTGAAATAAATTTTAAGCTCATTTATTATCTCTTTTGGATCTGACATTTTACCTTCACCATATTCTCCACATGCCATATCTCCAATTTCTGGACCAATTAATCCATAGTTAAAGGTTTTAAGTTTTGTTATATTTTGTCTAGTAGCCTCATGTTCCCACATTCTTACATTCATTGCAGGAGTAATAAAAATTTTTTTATTTGACGCAAGAGCAACGGTTGAAGCTAAATCATCAGAATTTCCATTAGCAAGTTTAGATATTGTATTAGCTGTTGCGGGTGCAATTAAAATAATATCTGCCCACCTTGAAAGACTAATATGATCCATTTCTACCTCATTTTCTATGCTAAAAAGATCTTGATAAACTTTGGATTGAGATAACGAAGTAATTGAAAGAGGCGTTACAAATTCAGCACCACTCTTAGTGAGAATTGTTTTTATACTTACGCCATCTTTTTTTAAAAGTCTTATTAATTCAAGGCTTTTATATGCAGCTATACCTCCACAAATTATTAATAAGATCTTTTTATTATTCAAGTCATTCATGAAGTGAATTAAAATACTAATAGACCAAAAATTACAAGAACTAAAAAGCCAATAATAGATTGATTTCTAAAAGCGGTCATTTCTGATTTTTTTGTATTTAAAGCAGTATAAGAGTTTGAATTTTGTGGAATTTGACCACTAGCTAAATACGTTAGAGCTTGATTAGCTTTATCCATTATTTCTGGGAATTCTGGTAATCTCTTAATCACTTCAGAAGTGCTTTGAATTGTTTCATTAATTGTGGTCATAGGATCTTTTGTTTCTCTTAACCAATTTTCTAGAACAGGTTTAGATGTAGTCCAAATATTTGTATTTGGATTTAATTTTCTGGCTACCCCCTCCACAACAACCATTGTTTTTTGGAGCATGAGAAGTTGAGGTTGTGTTTGCATGTTAAATTTTTCTGTAACATCAAATAATTGTTTTAATAATTTTCCACCAGAAATATCTTTAACTTTTTGGCCAAAAATTGGTTCACCAATTGATCTTAGGGCTTGAGCGAGGTCATCAATTGGAACTTCTTTAGGAACCAGTCCAGCAACCAAATGCACCTCTGCTACTTTACGATAATCTCTCTGGATAAAACCAAATAATATTTCTGCCAAAA
Source organism: uncultured Pelagibacteraceae bacterium (assembly GCA_902541825.1). Classification (GTDB taxonomy): domain Bacteria; phylum Pseudomonadota; class Alphaproteobacteria; order Pelagibacterales; family Pelagibacteraceae; genus Pelagibacter. Next base: position 1,789 of record CACBRY010000008.1, read on the forward strand.
ATCTTTTACTCATTTTGTCAAGTCTACCCATTATTCCAAAATCGATTGGAACTATATGACCATTATTATCTATAAATATATTTCCTTGATGCATATCAGCATGAAAAAAACCATCTCTCACCGCATGTCTTAGAAAATTTTGAATAATGTCGTTTGCAATTTTTTCAGTATTTAAATTTCTTTTTTTTAATTCCTCAGTTTCTCTAATAGAAATTCCATCAACCCAATCTAATGTCATTACATTTTCACTTGTAAAATTCCAATAAATCTCAGGAACTCTAAACCCAACATCATTTTTTGTATTTTCCGCATATTCATTAGCTGCAGCTGCTTCAAATCTTAAATCCATTTCTAAATTTGTTATTTCTTTAAGTAAAAAAACTACCTCAACCAATTTTAATCTTTTCGTCTTTTTAATAAATGACTCCACTAAAAAAGCAAAAAGCATAATTGCATCAATTTCATCATTAAAAATCTTTTTTATGTCTGGACGTAAAATCTTTATTGCAACATCCTTGATAGTACCGTTATCGTTAATTTGAGCTTTATGAACTTGGGCTATAGAGGCTGCAGCAACTGGGTCACTTAAATTTATAATTGAGTCATATGTTTCCTGTCCTAAATCATTTTTTACGATTTCTTTAGCTTGTATAAGTGAAAATGGTGGCAACTTATCTTGAAGATTTTCAAGTTGTTTTGAGAGATTCTCCCCAATTATATCTGGTCGTGTAGCTAAGAATTGTCCAAGTTTTATAAAAGTTGTACCCATAGACTCCAAAGAATCTGATAATCGTTCACCCTCACTTTTTATTGAGTTCCTTTTTTTTGGTGAAAAAGATATTGCTAAAAATTTAAATAGTAAAGTGATTGCCAATGGTGGCTTTTGAAATTTTGAGATTATCTCTAATACATCTGAATGAGCTATTTTTCGTCCAAGTTTAAATAAAGTTATAATTTTCTTTATCATTAAACTTTCCAACCACTATGTATAGATACTATTCCATTAGAGAAATTCCTATAATTGCATTTTTGAAATCTATTAATTTTCATATATTCTAAAAGTTCATCTTGATTTATAAAATTATCAATACTTTCAATAAGATAATCATAGGGTTCTCTTTGTCCGACAACGTATTTACCAATCAAAGGAATTAATTTTGAATATTTTTTATAGATAATTTCCAAGTTTTCATTTTGTATCTTAGAAAATTCTAAACAAAAAAATCTTCCACCTTTTTTTAAAACTCTATATGCTTCTGACAAGGATTTATCTAAATCTTTTGTGTTTCTTAAACCAAAACTAATAGTATAAAAATCAAACGTATTACTCTTAATAGGAAGTTTTTCTGCACTAGAAATTATCCATTTTATATTTTTATAATTTTTAAGCCTTTCTTTTCCTTTGGTTACCATTCCTTTATTTGGATCAATACAAGTAATATGATTATTAATATCTGTGTTATCTAAATAAAGTCTTCCAATATCTCCAGTTCCACAAGCAACATCAACCAAGCTTTTATTTTTTGATGGTCCCATCATATTGATTAAATTTTTTTTCCACAGCCTATGTATTCCGAACGACATAAAATCATTCATTAAATCATATTTGTCAAAAATTTGATCAAATACTCCTTGAACTAGCCCTTTTTTATTCTGAAGATGTTGTTGCATTTTTAATTAATTATTCATTTAATATAATAGTAAATGCCAGAATTACCAGAAGTAGAAATAGTCCGACAATCACTATTAAAAAATATAAAAGGTAAAAAAATCAATAAAGTTTTGGTTAGAAACAGAAACTTACGATTCAAATTAGAAACTTCTTTTGAAAAGAAGCTAAAAAATAAATTTATTTCAAATATTAAAAGATTCTCAAAATATTTAATCATTGAATTAAAGAATAAAGGTTTTTTTATAGTTCATTTAGGAATGTCAGGAACAATTCATATTATCAAAAATAAAAAAAACAATTTACCTACTAACACTAGTTTTTATAGTTCACCAAATTTACCTAAAAATCATAACCATGTTGAATTTTTTTTTAAAAATATGAAGTTAATTTATAATGATCCAAGAAGATTTGGTTACTTTCAATTTTTAAAAGATTTTAGCAGTCTAAAAAAAAAGTTTAAAAATTTTGGTCCGGAACCTTTTAATAAAAAATTCAATTCAAAATATTTGATCAATTACTTTAAAAAAAAGGACAAGAATATTAAAAATTTTTTATTAGATCAAAATTTTGTATCTGGAATTGGAAATATTTATGCAAGTGAAATTTTATATTTATCAAAAATTAACCCTTCGTTATCAGCTAAATATTTGAAAAAAAAACAGTGCAAAAATATAGTTATTAATTCAAGAAAAATTTTACAAAACGCTATTAAGAAAGGTGGATCAACTATAAGAGATTTTAAAAACACTAAAGGTAATCAAGGTAATTATCAAAAAGAGTTTAAGGTTTATGGTAGGGATAATCAAAACTGTAAAAGATTTAGTTGTTCGGGAACAATTAATAAAATAACCCAATCAAATAGATCGACATATTTGTGTGAAATATGTCAAAAATAATAAATATATTATTGACCAGGCCTATTTAAGCGGTTATACCCCTGCAAAATTATGGCTAATACGAAATCAGCAATTAAAAGAATTAGAAGAATATCTAAACAGACTGCGGTTAACAAGGCGAGAAAAAGTAGATACAAAATTGCATTAAAAAAGATGAACGTTCTGATTGAAAATAAAAAAAAGTCAGAGGCTTTAAAGTTCTTACCTAAGTTGAATTCTGAGTTAATGAAGATTGCAAAAACTGGAATTATAAAAAAACGAAATGCATCTAGGAATGTATCGAGAATTACAAAAAAAATAAGTTCCTTATAATTTCTATACCTCAAGTTGATTCAACTTAAAGAATACGCTTCATCTATGATGTATTAATCTTAAATTACAATATTTAGAATTAGTAAAAAAATATTATATTTAATTCAATCATAAATTTTATTTATTTTTTTGATACATAAAAAAAAAGATTGTCAAAGAAATTTTTTAAAAAAATTTTTTACACAATCCCAGATTTTATTTATTTTTGGTTTAGTAAAATAATTTGTTGCAATAACCATCATTATTGATGTAACTGGAGTCTCTCCATAAAAATGAACAACACGCGTACAAATAAAAGTTTTGAAAAAATTAATCTTGATTGGAAACTGGTTCAGTCTGAGTTAAAACTTAAATTGGGAATAGAAGTTTACGAAAGCTGGATAAAAAAGATTGATTTACATGAAGAGTTTAACAATTATATCTTATTGTCTGTACCCACAAGGTTTATTCGTGACTGGATTACATCACGATATTTAGATCAAATTTTACAAACCATCAGAAAACATAAAAAACAAATTATAAGAATAGAATTTAAGATTTTAGAAAAAAATAATCAGAAAAGCGAAAAATTTAATGATCTTAATCAAAAAAACGAAATTGAAAATGTCTCATTTATAAAAGACTCTCATCTACAATATAGTCGGATCGATCCCAATAAAAGATTTGAAAACTTTTTAATTGGCTCAAGTAATAAAATAGCTTTTGAAGCTTCTTTAAAGGTATCTGAGAACATTTCCCACTATAATCCGTTATATATATATGGTGGCGTAGGTCTGGGCAAAACTCATCTTTTGAATTCTATAGGCCATGAAATGAGTAAAAATAAAAAAGTAATGTTCATTTCTGCTGAACGTTTTATGTATCAATTTGTAAAGTCAATAAAGTCTAACGAAATGGTTAAATTTAAGGAGAATTTTAGAAATACAGATGTCTTATTAATAGATGATATACAATTTATGAATGGCAAAGAAGCTATGCAGGAGGAATTTTTTCATACCTTTAATGCTCTTTTAGATAAAGAGTCAAAAATAATTGTTTCGGCTGACAGACCACCTAATAAGCTATCTAGAATTCAAGAAAGAATTAAATCAAGATTTTCTGGAGGACTAGTTGTGGATATTCAAAAACCTGAGTATGACTTAAGAAGAAAAATCGTAAATTACAAAATAAATGAATTAACTAATTTATATGCTGACAAAGTGAACGTTACAGATGAAATTCAAGATTTTATAAGTAATAAAGTTACTACCAATGTGCGGGAATTAGTTGGAGCAATAAATCGTATAGTTTCGTTTTCAAGGATTTATAACAAATTACCAAGCTTATCAGAGACTAAAATTATTTTGAAAGATTTATTAAACCTGACAGAAAATAATGTTACAATAGATTCAATACAAACTATTGTTTGTAAGTTTTTCAAAATTAGCAAAAACGAAATGTTGTCTTCTAGAAGATCAAGATATTTAGTTAGACCAAGACAGACTGCTATATATCTAACTAAAATATTAACAACAAAATCTTTACCAGAAATTGGAAGAGAGTTTTCAAATCGAGACCATACAACCATAATTCATTCTGTGAAAACAATTGAAAAATTAAAAGAAAAAAATCCAGATATGAACAATAATATAAATAAATTAAAAAATATTATTTTATATAATAAAGAGGGATGAAACTTAATATTAATCAAAAAGAACTCCAGGAAGCTTTAAGTTACTGTCAAGGCGTTATTGAAAAAAGGAGTACATTACAAATACTTTCTAACGTTTTACTTGATGCCAGTAATTCAAAATTAACTATCACAGCAACTGATCTTGATTTAATATTTATTCATCAAATAAAAAATGTTGAAATTTTAGAGGAGGGTAAAACAACTACAACCTCTTCAATTATGTTTGATATTGTTAGAAAATTTTCTTCAGATAAAAAATTGAATTTATCTATGAAAAATGGAAATAAACTTCAATTGGAGTCAGAAAAGTCCTTATTTAATTTAAATTGTATAAATTCTTCAGAGTTTCCTCTTACTGACGAAAATTTCAATGAAAACGTGTTTATGATAGAATCTAAAAAGTTTTTAAAACTCTTGAATAAATGTAAATTTTCAATTTCAAATGATGAAACTCGTCATTATTTAAGCGGAATATATTTGCACCAAACTGAGGTCGAGGATAAGGTTTATTTGACTGCTGTCGCAACTGATAGTCATAGAATGTCAATTTCAAAAATAAGATTAAGTGAAAAAATAAATTTTGAACCAATTATTCTTCCAAAGAAGACTATTTTTCAACTTTGTTCTTTATTAGATAATTATGATGGTGATCTTAAAATATCTAACTTAAAATCAAAAATTAAGTTTGAATTAACTAATAGTATTTTGATCTCTAAATTAATTGATGGAAAATTTCCAAATTATGTACAAGTGATTCCTAAAAATAATCAAAAAAAATTAGAAACAAATCTTAAATCATTTTTGGGATCTATTGATAGAGTTGCATCAGTATCACTTGATAAAAAAGATGGAGTTAAGTTTAAATTGTCTAAGGATACATTAAATCTTTCAGTTAACAATACTACCAGTGGTGATGGTAATGAGATTTTAGGAGTTAAATTTGATCATGATTTAGAAATTAGTTTCAATTCGAGATATTTGATAGATGTTGCCTCACAGCTTAATGGGGAAAAAATAGAGTTATTTTTAAATGATACAGGTTCTCCAGCTTTAATAAAAGATCCGAGTGATTTTGATAGTATCTATGTGGTGATGCCCATGAAAGGCTAATCTATAAGATTTAATTCTGAATAAATTTTATTCTCTAAAGTTTTAATAAATACCTCTTTTTCCAAATCATTATTTATTCTTTGCATTATAGATATAGTAATAGTTCTATTGCTAATTTTTCTTCCTGATTTAGGCCAGACATATCCAGAATTAATTGCAACTGGTTGACAAGCAATTTTAAGTTTTTCATAAATTCTAGAGGCTCCTTTTTTAAAAGGTGGTCTTTCATTAGGTAAAACTCTAGTTCCTTGAGGGAAAATTATCAAAGGTCTATCTGAATTAGTAACTACACTGGAAATTTCATCATAAAAACTGAGATTATCTTTTGTAATTTGACCTCTTTTAATTGATATGGATCCAATTTTTTTCAGATACCATCCAAATATGGGTATTAATAATAATTCTTTCTTAAGAATAAATACTGGTGAGTTAAATAAAGTTTGAAGAAAGAAAGTTTCAAACATTGATTGATGTGATGCTGCTATAAAAAATTTTTCATCTCTAATAATATTTTCAATCCCTTTGATTATTATTTTTGTTGAAAGAAAAAATTTTACGCAAAAACTCGTCCAGTGACCCATTAACTTACCACCTAATAACACTACTTGTTTAGGTAAGAAAAATGAGGGCAAAAAAATTATTGAAATAATAATAATTCCAGTAAAAAAAAATAATGAAAATATAAAGTTTCTTAACATTGTGTTAAAAGCTAGATTATTTCCGTGTGCTTTTGTCTTTTTCTAATTACATTAATCTTTGACCCTTTAATTAATAATTCTATTGGTTTAGGTCTTAAATTATAATTTGAGCTTAAAGACATACCGTATGCACCAACATCGCATATAGCTATTAAATCTTTTTCCCTTAATTTTTGGAATTTTTTTAAAGTTATAAATTTATCAGTGCTTTCGCAAATTGGACCAACGAATTCATAAGGTTTATCTGATATTTTATTCGATCTTGTTACTGGCAATGTCCTATGAAATGCTCCATATAATGCGGGTCTCATAAGATCATTCATAGCAGCATCTAAAATTATAAATTTTTTCCTACCACTGTCCTTAATATAAATGACTTTACTAATTAACACACCAGTATTGCCAATTATAGATCTACCAGGTTCAAAAATAATTTTTACCTTATGCCTTTTAAGAAAATTATTAATTGCAGTGTTATACTTTTTATAATTAAGTGTTTTATTTTTATCAGAATAATTGATTCCCATACCTCCACCTAAATCAATAAATTCGAATTGATGATTAGTCTTGGCTAAGATACGGCTGACAGCTTTAAGCATTTTTTCATAGGGCTTGTGATCTAAAATTTGGCTACCTATATGAACACTCAAGCATTTTAAGTCTATATTTTTTGAACTTTTACAAAAATTAACAATTTTATGAAATGTATTTTTATTTACTCCAAATTTATTCTCTTTTTTCCCTGTAGAAATTTGATTTAGTGTTTTTGCATCTGTATTAGGATTAAGTCTAACCCCAATTCTAACTTTTTTGTTTCTTAATTTTGCAAGTCTATTTATTTCCATTATTTCACTCAATGACTCAGCATTAATGAGAAGTATTTGCTTATTTATTGCAAAATTCAGTTCATTAGAAGTTTTTCCAACTCCAGAAAATACTATTTTATTTGGTTTTATTCCTGCTTTTAATGCTATCAAAAGTTCACCTAAAGAAACTACATCAGCTCCTAAACCAAATTTTTTAATTTCTCTGATTAAATTAACATTCGTGTTAGATTTTACTGCAAAACAAATTAATGGTGAAAAAGATTTAAAATTTTTTTTAAATTTGTTTACATTTTCTTTTAATTTTGAATACGAATAACAATAAAAAGGTGTTCCAAATTTTTTAGCTATTCTCTGGAAATTGACTTTTTCCACTGTTAGTCTTTTATTAATATATTTCATGAAATTTTGTTAATTATAATCGTTGGTATTTTAATTTCTTTATTTAAAGCTTTATATTCAGGATCACCTTTCTTTCCACAAGAAACTAAAATACAACAAACTAAAATAACAAATGTAATTTTTTTAATCATCTTAATTTTCTATATTTCCTTATCATCTTTTTGATATTATCAAAAGATGTTCCACCATAAGATTTTTTGGAATTGACAGAATTCTTTAAATCAAACACTTTTAGCACATCTTTTGTTAATTTTGGTTCTACTTTTTTTAAGTCTTCCAAGGATAGTTCATTTAGTTTTTTCTTTTTCTTTTCAGCTAAATTAACTATCAAAGCTGTTTTTTGGTAAGCTTTTCTAAAAGACATCGAATTATTCTTGACTAGATAATCTGCTAAATCTGTTGCAGTGATATAACCAGAGTACGCTAATTCAAGCATTCTTTTTTTATTAGGATTTACATTCTTAAGAATTTCATTAAATATTTTTAAACTTTGAATAAGAACATCATATGATTTAAAAATAATTTCTTTATCATCTTGAAGATCTTTAAAGTATGAAAGAGGCAATCCTTTTAATATAGTAAACATTGAAAATAAATTACCAAAAGTAATTCCAGATTTACCTCTTAAGTGCTCTAAAAGATCAGGATTTTTTTTTTGCGGCATTATTGATGAACCAGTTACTACTTTATCTGAGAGATTAATCAGATTAAAACCATCAGAATTCCAGATAATTAGTTCCTCAGAAATTCTTGATAAATGCATCGAACAAACAGAAACACTGTAAAGAAAATCTAAAACGAAATCTCTATCCGCTACGGTGTCAATTGAATTATTTGTAGGCTTTTCAAAACCAAGTTTTTTTGTCGTATAGTTCCTGTCAATGTTAAATGAAGTTCCAGTTAATGCAGCAACACCTAATGGGTTTTCATTTAAACTGTCTAAGTTATTCTTAAATCTGTCTTTGTCTCTTTTAAACATCTCTACGTATGCCATTAAATAGTGTGCAAATGAAACTGCTTGTGCATTTTTCAAATGAGTAAAACCTGGCATAATAGTATCTACATTTTTTTCAGCTAAATTAATTGAATTTTTAATTACATCATTTAACATCGCACTAATTTTTTTATTTGCAAATTTAATCCAGATCTTAAAGTCGGTTATTACTTGGTCGTTTCTAGATCTTGCTGTGTGAACATATCCCGCTTCTTCACCAATTATTTGAAACAGTCGCTTTTCAATATTAATATGAATGTCCTCGTATTTTTTATTAAATTCAAATTTTTTATTAGATATTTCTTTTTCAATTTTATTTAGTCCATAGATAATTTTATTTTTTGTTCTAAAAGAAATTATTTTTTGTTTAAATAACATTTCTACATGAGCAATAGAGCCATTTATATCCTCTTTATACAGTCTTTTATCTACATCAATAGAGCTACCTATTTGTTGTGAGAGATTAGAAGAATTATTTTTAATTCTTGTATTCCATATTGTCTGGTTGTTTTTATTTTTTACCATGATAATTAATTATACCTATTTAACATGAGATTATTAATAATATTTATTTTAATGTTTTCAAATTCTTTTGCTAGTGAAGCTTCCGATATAAAAAACTTAGTCATTAATAAAGAGTTAAAAAATTACAGTGATATAACGTTTTTAAACATTAAAAATAAAGAATTAAACTTAAATGACCATAAAGGAAATCTAGTTTTATTGAATTTTTGGGCAACTTGGTGTGCTCCATGTAAAGATGAAATGCCATCTTTAGATTTGTTAGCTGAAAATCCAAATTTAGATAATCTAAAAATATTTCCTATAAATATTGGTAAGGATACTAGTCAAAAATCCTTAACTTTCTTTAAAGATTTGAAGATAAAAAATTTAGAAATATTTTTTGACTCACCCAATACATTGGCAAAGAAATTTAAACTAAGAGGTCTTCCTACAACTATACTTTTTAACAAAGATGGACTTGAGTTTGCGAGAATAATTGGATCAATCGACTTTGTTGATGAAAAATTTATTGAGTGGTTAAGTAATTTTAATTAATTCTTAAAAAAATATGCAAAAGCAACTAAGGCTATAATTGCTATAAATTGTAGCAAGACTCTTAACTGCATTAATTTATTTGAGTATTTCTTACTTGTTTCTCCACCTTTAAATAAAGTTCCAATTCCAAGAATTAGAACTAAACCAACAGCCACTAGTAAGATTATAGATAAAATTTTTACTAATATTCCAGAAATCATAAAATTATAGTAGGCTGTTTTATAGATAAAAAAACATAAATCAATTACTATGACATTTTGCCTTGATACAACCATTATAAAACCAGAAAAAGATGTAAAAATTGAAAACGCAGTCATTTTACTACATGGGTACGGAGGTGATGGTAAAGATATAAGTATCCTATCATTAAATTGGAAAAGACACCTCACAAATACAATTTTTCTCTGCCCGAATGGTCATGAACCTTGTCCAATAAATCCATCTGGGTATCAATGGTTTGATCTTACAAAAGATGATCCAAGATACATTTTAAACGAGACAATCAAGGCTGAAAAAAAACTCAATCAATTCATAGATGAAGTAAAAATTAGATATAATTTAGAAAACGATAAAATTTGTTTGTCTGGTTTTAGTCAAGGATGTATGATGTCAATTAATTTAGGGCTTACATCTAAAAATAAATTTAGTTGTGTTGTGGGTTTTTCTGGTAAGATTATTAATCAAGAGGATCTCAAGCGAAGAAAGAGAACATCAACAAATATTCTTTTAATTCATGGCGATTCTGATCAAGTTGTCTCACCCAATTATATGTTAGAGGCAAAAGATTTCTTTATTAGATCTAATATTGAAATAGAGACCCATTTAATTAAGAATTGCGACCATCATATTCCCATCGAAGCGTCCAGCATAGCATTAAATTATATTTTAAAAAAAAATAAAATGAGTTCTTAATATTGAAATCATTTTTTATTTAAGTTAAAATTAATTTATGAACAACTTTATTGAACAAGATGTATCATTAGAAAAATGTCCTGCATTAGTTTTAAATGCTGATTATAGACCTTTAAGCTATTACCCTTTATCATTATGGTCTTGGCAAGATACAGTAAAGTCAGTTTTTTTAGATAGAGTAATTATAGTAAGTAGTTATGATAGAATTGTAAGAAGTCCATCATTCAAAATGCAGCTTCCAAGCGTTATTGCTCTTAAAGATTATATAGTTCCACAATCTAAACCAAGTTTTACAAGATTTAATGTTTTTTTAAGGGATAAATTTTCTTGTCAATATTGTGGAAGTGGAGAGGAACTAACTTTTGATCATTTGTTACCAAGATCAAAAGGTGGAGAAACACACTGGGATAATGTTGTAACAGCATGTTCAGCATGTAATGTTAAAAAAGGTGGAAAATTATTAAAATCTTCAGGAATGAAACTCAATCAATATCCTTATCAACCATCAACTGAAGATTTACATAGAAATGGAAAGAATTTCCCCCCTAATTATTTACATAAAAGTTGGATGGACTATTTATATTGGGATGTTGAGCTAGAAGCTTAAAATTAAATTTTCTCAGAAATATTTATTGCTAATTTAGATCCAGTTTTGATAATTCTATCTATTATAGCGTAAAAGCCTTTTTTTGTTGCACCCTCTTCATAAGCAATATCTTTATGATCTAATTCATCTTGTCTAAATTTTGTAATTTTCTTTTTTAATTCTTCCTCTTCAGGACCAAGCTGATTAATTTGATCTAAATAATGTTTATCAATAACTTCTTCAACGGATGCCGTACATAGCATCGCAGCTTTTTTGCCTAATAATGTAGAGCCAAATCCCAATCCAACACCTAATAAATCCCATAATGGTAAAAATTTTGTTGGTTCTATATTTCTTTTTTTTATTTCTTTTTCAAAAAATTGACAATGTTCTATTTCGTGTTCTTTCATATCTTCTATTGTTTTTTTTAAACTTTCATTTTTTACAATAGTGTTTAAAGCTAACAATTGACCTTCATAGATTTTGACAGCACCTCTCTCACCAGCATGATCAACTCTAATAAATTCCTGTACTCTTTTACTTGTTTTTTTCATATTTTTTAAAAATTTTTAGAAGTGTTATAATAAACAATAAACTAATTACAATATTAATACTTGTGAGTGATAATCCAAAAATCCTAAATGTCACATCTTTACAGCTTATTGTTTTTTCACTTAATTGTTTAAGCAAATCTTCTTTGGTGACACTATCAGTCAAACTTTTTACTCCACAAACAGATGACTCCTGAAAAAAACCTTGTTCAATTCCAAAATGATAAAATGAAATTGCAAAAGAGAAAATAAAATTAAGAATTAATAATAAAACTAAGAATTTTTGATTTTTCTTACTTAAGAAAATCGCCATTATTATCATGATACTTAATATGTAAGGAATTCTCTCAATTAAACATAAATTACAAGGCTGATGTCCAAGAATATATTCTATAAAAAAAGCGGAAATTAAAGCAATAAAGCTAAATAGAAAAATTATTTTTAAATAAAATTTAGCTTTTAAATTAAACATTAGATTTAAAAATTAGGTAAATTATTATTCCAACAATAACAATTAATATTCCAATTATTGTAAACCATTTTGACCCATGTTTATCCATAAATTCATTAAACAAATCTCCAAACTTATAAGACAAATATGACACTAAAAAAAATCTTAACCCTCTAGAAATTAAACTTATTAAAACAAATACTAAAAAATTAAATCCTATTAGACCACTTGCAATTGTAAAAACTTTATAAGGAAGAGGAGTAAAACCTGCTAAAAAAAGAATCCCTAGCCAAGCATAAAAACCATCATTTTTTATTAAGCTTTCTTTAAAATTATTTAGTTTATCCTCATAACCATAAAAATTCATAATGTTTGCTCCAAACTCGAAAAAGAATGCTCCAATTACATAACCAAAAATACCACCTAAAACTGAAAATATTGTTGCTACAAGAAAAATTTTTTTAAAATCAGTTTTTTTGGATATTACCATTGGAATAACCATTACGTCAGGAGGAATAGGAAAAAATGAACTTTCAACAAATGACACAACTGCTAAGTAATATTTAGAACTTTTGTGACCCGCCAAATCTAAACATTTTTTGTAAAGATCTTTAAACATTTTTTGGTTTTAATATAATTTTAGTTCTTATACTATTTAATAAATTATTAAACAATTAGGGCGAATGGCGGAACTGGTAGACGCGCACGACTCAAAATCGTGTTTCGCAAGAAGTGAGAGTTCGATTCTCTCTTCGCCCACCAAACTATGCAATTAAGTAGAATAAACAGTTTAGTAGAACTTTTTTTTACAAAGTATAAAGAAATTAACTCAGTTGCTGAAAAACCATTTTTAAAATGGTTAAAAGAAAATGAAAAAGATTTTTTGACTTGGGAACAAGTTGCTTTAAAAATTCAAATTTTATCTGAGTACTTAAGAGCAAACTTAGCTGATGGAGACCGATGCATCCTATTATCTGAAAATCGACCAGAGTGGCTTATCTCTGACATATCAATTATGAATGCAGGTGGTGTCACGGTGCCATTATTCACAACTTATTCAGAGAAAGATTATGGATACATCATTAATGATTGTAAACCAAAAATTTGTATCGTCTCTAATGAAATCCAATTAAAAAAAGTTAAAAAATTTATATCAGAAAAGATAAAAGTTTTATCTATTGAAAACATAAATGAAAGAGTTGAGAATATAGAAAATATATTCGATGCATATTTTAAAAAAAAGAAATCAAATCCTCGGATAAGTTTTAATCAAAATCTTGTAAGGAAAGATCTTGCTTGTATAATTTATACATCTGGAACAACTGGTAATCCTAAAGGAGTAATGCTTAGTCATGGAGGAATTTTATCAAATTGTGAGGGAGCTCAAGAAATATTAAATCAATTAGTTCAGGATAATGAACCCACTTTTTTAACATGGTTACCATTATCTCATTCATATGAGCATGCAGTTCAATTTGTTCAAATTTCACTTGGTGCAAAAATTTATTATGCCGAAAGTCTAGAGAAGTTATTATCCAATATGTCTATTGCAAAACCTACGATTATGACAGCTGTCCCAAGATTTTATCAAAATTTGTACAGTAAAATTTCAATGAATTTTTCAAAACAAAAAGGATTTAAGAAAAAACTGATATTATCCACTATCTCACTTGGTACCAAAAAACTAAATAATGAGAATTTAACATTGAGCGAAAAATTAATTAATTTTTTTTGTGAAAAACTAGTAAGAAAAAAGATTAAAAATCAGTTTGGTGGAAAACTAACGGCTTTTGTATCTGGGGGTGGTGCTTTAGACCAAAAAATTGGAGAATTTTTAAACGCAATAGGATTGCCTACCCTCCAAGGCTACGGTCTTACAGAGGCCTCACCTGTTGTAAGTTGTAATATTCCTGGAAAAATCAAAATCGACACAGTAGGACCTCCTTTTAAAACAAACCAGGTAAATATAGCTGCCGATGGTGAAATTTTAGTTAAAGGTGAAAATGTCATGCTTGGTTATTGGAACATGAAAAAGGAAACAACTGATGTAATAAGAAATGGCTGGTTGCATACTGGTGATATTGGAGAGATCACAGAAGATGGAAATTTAAAAATTACTGATAGAAAGAAAGAAATAATAGTTAATCTTGGTGGTGACAACATTTCACCATCTAAAATTGAAAATTTATTATGTTTAAATGAAAAAATTAAACAAAGTTTTGTTTATGGAGACAAAAAAACTTATTTAGTTGCATTAATTGTCTCTGAAAGTACTGAAAATAGAAAAGAAATTGAAATTTTTTTAGAAAATATAAATAAAACTTTATCTTTAGTTGAAAAAGTTAAAAAATTTAAATTAATTAAGGAAGAATTTTCAATTGAAAATGGAATGTTAACACCAACATTAAAATTAAAAAGAAAAAAAATTTTAGATAAATATAAAGATGATTTAGAAAAACTTTATTAATTTATTAAAAATATTTGATTATTAAGCGCATAAACACTAACTTTTTTACACTTTTAAAAATTTTAAATTATATTTTTATAAAAATTTTTTTAAAAGTTTTATACTTCAATTAAAGAATTGACATAACGTGTATAAAAAAATAAAAATAAGTTAATCGCGAATCAATTTGATTCGTTTAACTAAAAAAGGGAGCTAAAGATGCCTAAGAGAAGAAAAAAAGCAAAGAAGGCTAAGAAAAAAGCTAAGAAAAAAGCTAAAAAAAGAAGAAGAAGATAATAACTTAGTATTCTTTATAAAAAACGCTTCTCATAACTTTATGTGTGAGAGGCGTTTTTTTTACTCATCTATTTGTTCCTCAACATCTGAAATTGGCTCTTCAACGGTTAATTCACTTGTGCTAGTAGTTGAACTTGATGATTTAGTATCTTTTTCTTCTTCCTTTACTTCCTTATTAAGATTTCTTTTTAGAGCTTTATCAAGTTTTTTTTGTGTATCTTCTCTTGAAACATTTAAAACAATTTGGAATTCTGAAAGAATTCGATCATAAGCTTTCTCAAATAGTTGTCTTTCACTATAAGATTGATCAATCATAAGATCATCACCTTTATTAAGATCTCTTACTACCTCAGCTAATTCATAAATTTTACCAGAAGAAATTTTAGCCTCATATTCTTGAGCTCTTCTACTCCACATAGACCTTTTAATTTTTGGTTTACTTTTTAAAATTGAAATACTTTTATTAACTTGATTTATTGTTGAAAGTGGACGTAAATGAGATTGTTTATTGACTGGCACCATACCGTTAGCTTTGTCTTTTTCAAATTTTATAATATAGGTTTCAACATCTATCCCACCAATGTTAATTTTCTTAAATTCTGTAATTTGACCTACACCGTGTTTTGGATACACAACATAATCTTTAATTTTATATTCCCTCTTTTCAGTATTTTGTTTTTTTACTTTTTTGATTTCGGGTTTAATTTCATTACTCTTAGGAATTCTTAAATTTTCATTTTGAATTTCAGTTTTTTGTTTGCTCTTTTTTTCAACTTTCTTTGGAATTTTTGTAATTTTCTTAGTTTTTTTTACCTTGATAATTTTTGTTTTTTTATTTTTTTTGATTGGTTTTTTTTTGACTTTTGGTTTGGTTTTTTTTTTAAAGGTTTTCTTTAAAATATTTTTCAAACTTATTTTGCTCATTTTTATATTTTTCGTGATCCGATGGTGGATCTTTTTTTTTGCTTATGTTTGGCCAGATCTCAGAATATTGTTTATTGACTTCTAACCATTTCTCACTGCCTGGCTCTATATCAGCTTTAATAGCATCAACAGGACATTCAGGTTCACAAACGCCACAATCTATACACTCATCAGGTTTAATTACAAGCATATTTTTTCCCTCGTAAAAACAATCTACAGGACAGACTTCAACACAGTCCATTAATTTACACTTTATACATTTATCATTTACTATGTATGTCATAATCAGATTTTATTTTTAATTCTCTCCTTAATATCGCCCATTAATTTACTGTCAATATATAACAACCCACCTAATCTTCTCATTAAACTTGTCTCATAAATATCTGCTTCATTATTTGAGTAAATTATTCTCCAAAGTGTCTCAACTATTTTTATTTTATCATTTTCTTCCATGTTTTTTACTTCTTTTGTAAATTCTAAAATTTGATTTGAATTTTCTTCAATTTTTTTTCCATCTAAAAATATTTTTTCTAAATTTTCATCATTCGCACCTATTCGTAAAAGAGCTTGTTTTATAATTGTTTCTTCACTTTTCGAAAAGTTTTCATCAATTTTAGCTGCGTGAATTAAAAGTGCAGCTACTTTAGATAAATCATTATTTTCATTACTATCTTTTTTAAAAAACATACTTTTAACTTAGATTTAAATTTTTTAGAACACCAAAGGGATTTTCTTTAATATTCTCTTTATTTCGAAACTTTACCTTCTTTTTTGGAGTATATTTAAAGAAAACTTCATTATCTTTTTCCGAAATTTTATAACTCATAGCTTTAAGTAGTTGTTTAAAGTCATCTTTATTGCATCCTAATAAATTTAACATCTCTGGTATCATCTTTATTTCCTTCATATCTTTTTTATCTGAATTAATTATTTGTACAAATAATCTCTCTAAGATATCTATTCTAATATAGAAATTATCAAATTTTTCAAATCCACAAAGTAACATAAAATTTTTGTTTTGAATTTTGTTATCATTTAAAAAATTTAAACCAAAAGTTGGAGGTTCTAGATTAAAATATTTTTGATTAAAATTTTTCCATAAAAGAGTTCTTAACGAAACTGGTTCTGGTTTGATTAATTTGAATAAGAAGACATGGTATCTACCAAATTTTACACCCAGATCTCTTAAAATTTTTCTATCATTTTGGTCTAATTTCTTTAAATACTCAGTTACTATATCTCTCTTAATAACACCATTATTTTCATAAAGTTGATAAGCTAAGGCTTTTATCGATGAATTCTTATCCTTTAAATCTTTTAAATCATAGAGACTTTTTAAAACTGTTGAAATTTTATTCTTTAACCATTTTTCTAAAAAAGTAATTAATTTACCTTTTTGATTTTGCTCCAACATGTCGTCCACTAATAATTCTATATTAGGGCTCAAATAATCTTTACCAGGAATTAATTTGCCAATTGTTGCATTGTTCCAATATATTTTAGAGTCATTTTTTAACTCAACAAGACCTGTATCAATCACAATTTGAATTCTCTTTTCAAGTTCCGGTCCTATTGTCTTTCTTGCAGCTTTTTTTAAAGATTTAATATCAGTCTCCAAAGCTCCTTTCTTGAGATCTAGTTCTAATTTAAGTCCATTAATTTTACCTATAAATTGACCATCGATCATAACATTATTATTTTCTAAAATTTTAGTATCAAATTCCATGTCTTGTTTTAAACCTCTGGCAAGTACACTTGCTCTTTTATCAATAAATGTTTTTGTAAGCTCTTCATGAAGTCTATCTGAAAGTTTATCCTCTAAGAATTTAGTTTTTTCAATCCAGTAATTTTGGTTTTCAACCCAATTATTTTTATTTGAAACATATGACCAAGTTCTCACATTTGCAATTCTATTTGCTAAAGAATCTACATTTCCGTCCAATTTATCTAGCTTCATTAGCTGTAAATGCATAAAATTATCAGGTATTTCCCCTTTATCACTGTTTAAAAAATTGAATACTTTTTCAACGACATCGATGTGATTTCCGTAGGTTTTCTTCACAAAGTCAGGAATTTGACAGCATTCCCATAGTAACATCAGCGTTTTTTTTGTATCTGAAAAATTATATAAATCCAACTTCTTTAAGAAATACTTTAAAACCTTCTCATCCTCACACTCATGAATCTTTCTAAGCCAGTCTTTATCTGGCTTTTCTTCAAGTGATTTTAATAACGAGGTGGGATTGTTAAAATTTAAATCTGAATTTCTCCAAAATAATGTTCTGATATTTTCAAACTTATGATTTTCTAATAGTTCAACTTCTTCAGCTGTAATTTCTTTACAATCACCTGTGATACCAAAATTACCATCGTTGAGATATCTGCCTGCTCTTCCAGCAATTTGGCCTATCTCGGATAGATTTAGTTTTCTTAATTTTTTTCCATCAAACTTTTTTAAATTTGAAAAATACACTTGATCTAAATCCATATTTATACCCATTCCTATAGCATCAGTTGCCACTAAAAAATCAACATCGCCCGATTGGTATAAGTCTACTTGCGCATTCCTTGTTTTTGGACTTAAAGATCCCATAACAATTGCAGCCCCACCTTTTTGTCTTCTTATTAATTCTGCTATTGCATAAACTTCTTCTGTGGAAAAAGCTATAATTGCTGTTTTTCTATTTATACGTGAAATTTTTTTGTGACCTGAGTAAGTGAGTTTAGATAATCTTTTTCTATCTATGAATTCTATATCACCATTTAATTTTGAAACTATTCCTTTGATTGTATTGGAACCCATAAACATTGTAAGTTTACTTCCTCTCATATTAAGCAACCTATCTGTAAAAATATGGCCTCGTTCATGATCTGCACACATTTGAATCTCATCAACACCTACAAATTCTAAATCTTTATCTATTGGCATTGATTCTACTGTGCACAAAAAATATTTTGCATTCGAAGGGATAATTTTTTCTTCACCGGTTATTAAAGCAACCTCATCATATCTAGTTTTTTTAATAACTTTGTCATAGACTTCTCTAGCTAAAAGTCTTAATGGAAAACCGATCATTCCAGTATCAAAAGAAAGCATTGTTTCTATTGCCAAATGGGTTTTGCCAGTATTTGTTGGACCTAGCACTGCCGTGATTTTATTTTTATTCATTTCTATCTTTGGTATGTTTAATATTTTACCTACAAGATGTAGTAACTCGTAAAGAACAAAAATAGACTAAAACATGACCGAATCGTTCCATTAAAAGTTCTCATTTCAAATTCTTAAAAGATACAGTTTAACATAATATGATTTATTGTCCAAATTACTATTAAATACAAAGTCTTAAGATTTTATCTTAAGAATTTTCCAAACTCCAGAAGCAGATGTGATTATTTTATCGTTACATTTTAATTCACAAAATAAAAATACTAAAGTTTTTGTTTTTTTTAAAATTTTTACATGCCCTATAATCTCATCACCAATTTTAGAAGCACCGATATATTTCAGATCTAATGAAATTGTTACACATGGTGCATTTTGAGCACTACGGTGTGCTGCTGTTCCCGCTCCAGCATCTATCAAAGCTGCTAAATATCCTCCATGAGTTATACCTGCTGCATTCAAATGGTTTTCATTAATTACTGATTTGAATTCATATTCGTTTTCAGAGATATTTCTAAACATAACACCACCATTATGTTTCATAAACCCATGTTTTAAACTTATTTGTTCAAATGAATTAGACATAATTTTTTAAAGTATAAAAGTTAAAATAATTAAAACTATAAAAATAATTATGAAAAAATAAATAACAGACATTTGTAGAGAAGATTTTATCAGCCATTTCAACATAATTTATCTTATTAATGGTGCGCCTGCTAGGAGTCGAACCCAGAACCTCCTGGTCCGTAGCCAAGCGCTCTATCCAGTTGAGCTACAGGCGCATTTTTAAATTTTATTTATTATTGTATATCATTTTTTAGTGTATTTTAATGGTAAGACAAATTTAAATTATTATGAATAATTCAATGAATGAAGTTGTAATTGTAGAAGCTATCAGAACTCCAATTGGAGCTTATAATGGGTCTCTTAAAGGATTAAGTGCTGATAAGTTGGGATCAATAGTTATTAGGGAAATTTTAAGAAAAAGTAAATTAGGTAAAAATGATATTGATGAGGTAATTATGGGCCAAGTACTCACAGCTGGTGGAGGCCAAAATCCTGCAAGACAGGCTGCGATAAATGCAGGCATAGATATTTCTAAACCAGCCCACATAGTTAATCAAGTTTGCGGCTCTGGACTTAGAGCTGTAATCTCAGGTTATCAATCAATTAAATTAGGAGAGGTAAAAAATGTAATTTCTGGTGGGCAAGAAAACATGTCATTAGCCCCACATTCAATTTTTTACCGGGATAGTAAAAAAATTTTAGAAGAACACTTGATAGATACAATGATAAATGACGGATTGATAGATGCATTTAATAATTATCATATGGGTGTAACTGCTGAAAATGTTGCAAAGAAATTTAATATTTCACGAGTTGAACAAGATGACTTTGCATTAAATTCTCAAAAAAAAACAGAAACTGCAATTAATACTAATAGATTTAAGGAAGAACTAATTAAAATAAATCAATCTGGTATCAATCTTGAGAAAGATGAACATCCAAGAAAACATCTTAATAAATCAGATTTAGGCAAGCTAAAAGCAGTATTTTTAAAAGATGGGACCGTTACACCTGGAAACTCATCAGGTATTAATGATGGTGCTGCTGCTTTATTATTAACAACTTTTGAAGAGGCAAAAAAAAGATCAATTCAACCTTTAGTAAAAATAATCTCATGGGCCTCAGTTGGAGTTGACCCAACTCTTATGGGTCTTGGACCAATTGAGGCTGTGCGTGAAGCAGTTAAAAAAGCAAAATGGAATTTAAATGATATTGATCTTTTTGAAATTAATGAAGCTTTTGCCGCTCAAAGCATTGCAGTAATACGTGAGTTAAATATTGATGAGAATAAAGTTAATGTTAATGGAGGAGCTATAGCTTTAGGTCATCCTATAGGAGCATCAGGGGCCAGAATATTAGTCACTCTTATTCACGAAATGATAAAACAGAAAAAGAATAAAGGTTGCGCCACACTATGCATAGGTGGTGGAATGGGCATAGCTATATGTGTTGAGAGAATTTAAGAATTAATTTTTTTAAATTTCTCTTCAAGTAGAATTTTTTGTATCCAAATTTTAGCATCAATGTAAGTGCTTTCTTTTGGTTGCAAGAGTGTATTTAATAACTTTTTAATCATTTTTAAAGGATACTTCAGAAGAGTGTCAAAAAATTGAGCAGAATGTGTTAAAATTAGCAATTAAGTAAAATTATATAGTGTATAAGATCTAGTTATTAAATGAGCGAAAAACTATTAGTTCCTGATATAGGTGACTTTGAAAATGTAGAGGTAATTGAATTGCTTGTCAAAGAAGGCCAAAAAATTGCCGAAAACGATCCAGTAGTCACTATTGAAAGTGATAAATCGAGTGTTGAAATACCTTCAACGTTATCAGGTATAATTGAGACAATAAAAGTTAAAGTAGGTGATAAAGTTTCAAAAGGTGATTTAATTCTTAATATTTTAGGGTCAAATGAAGAGCACTCTACAAAAAAAACTATTCCAAAAGACACTGAAAATTTAATTAAAGAAGCAGAAAAATCATTAGAAAAAAAACAAGAGCAAATTATTCATACACATAAAATTGAGAGAAAAAAACCAGAAATAATTCAAGTAGTTAATAAAAGCGATATTGATCCATTAGAAACTAATGAATGGTTAGAATCACTCACTGCTGTAATTGAAAAAGATGGAAATCAAAGAGCCCATTATTTAATTAAGGAATTAATTAATAAAGCTTATATGGAGGGTGCAAATATTCCCTACACACAAAACACACCTTATATAAATACAATTCCAGTAAATGAAGAGAAAAAATCAAATGGTGATCAAAATATTGAGAGAAGAATTCGGTCATTGATAAGATGGAATTCTGCAGCAATGGTAGTTCGTGCAAATAAAAAATTTCCTGAACTTGGAGGACATATTGGAACATTTGCATCTGCGGCTACGCTTTATGATGTAGGAATGAATCATTTTTGGAGAGCAAAAAATAATAAATTTGGAGGAGACTTAATTTATTTTCAAGGACATAGCGCTCCAGGTATGTACGCAAGAGCATTTCTTGAGGGAAGACTTAATGAAAAACAATTAGATAGTTTTAGACAAGAAGTTAATCCAGGAGGTTTATCATCTTATCCACATCCTTGGCTGATGCCAAACTTTTGGCAATTTCCTACAGTTTCAATGGGTTTAGGACCAATGTTGGCTATTTATCAAGCAAGATATATGAAATATTTGATTAACAGGGGTCTTATTAAAGATGAAGGACGAAAAGTGTGGGCTTTCTTAGGAGACGGGGAAATGGATGAACCAGAGTCTTTAGGAGCAATTGGTTTAGCAGCTAGAGAAAAATTAGATAACCTAATATTTGTGATCAATTGTAACCTTCAAAGGTTGGACGGACCTGTGAGGGGTAATGGAAAAATCATACAAGAATTAGAGGGTATTTTTAGAGGAGCTGGATGGAATGTTATCAAAGTAATTTGGGGTTCTTATTGGGATCCGCTATTGGCTAACGATAAAACTGGTCATTTAATTAAAGTTATGAATGAAACTGTTGATGGTGAATATCAAGCAATGAAAGCAAGAGATGGAGCTTATGTGCGAGAAAAGTTTTTTGGTAAGTATCCTGAAACTAAAGAGTTAATCTCAAGCCTATCAGACAAAGATATATGGAGATTAAATAGAGGTGGACATGATCCTCACAAAGTTTTTGCAGCTTATGATAAAGCCTCAAAAAATATTGGAAGCCCAACAGTTGTAATTGCTAAAACTATAAAGGGTTATGGAATGGGCAAAAGTGGTGAGAGCGTAAATACAACACATCAAACTAAAAAATTAGATATAGACGATTTGATGTATTACAGAGACAGGTTTGATGTTCCTCTAACTGATAAACAGGTACAAAATATTGAGTATTATAAGCCAGACCAAAACTCACCTGAAATAAAATATATTAAAGAAAGAAGACTTCAATTGGGAGGATTTATCCCAGAGAGAACTACGTATGCAAAACCTATTAAAGCTCCCCCAAAAACCATTTTTGACAATATGAAAGAGTCAACAGGTAAAAAAGAAATGTCTACTACGATGGCATTAGTAAGAATGCTTACCAATCTTCTTAGAGATAAAAATGTTGCTTCAAGATTAGTACCAATCATTCCTGATGAGGCGAGAACATTTGGTATGGAGGGTTTTTTTCAAAAAATCGGTATTTATGCTCATGAAGGACAAAAATATGAACCTGAGGACTCGGCGCAATTAAGTTCATATAGAGAAGAAAAAAGTGGACAAGTTTTAGAGGAAGGAATTAATGAGGCAGGGGCAATGTCTTCATGGATTGCTGCAGGTACTTCTTACACAAATCATGATATTGAAATGATCCCTATCTATCTTTTTTACTCAATGTTTGGTTTTCAGAGGATAGGCGACTTTGCTTGGGCAGGAGCAGACAGTCAATCAAGAGGGTTTTTAATTGGTGCTACTGCTGGGAGAACGACACTAGCGGGAGAAGGTTTACAGCACCAAGATGGACATAGTCATTTAATGGCATCAACTATTCCAAACTGCAAGTCTTATGATCCAACATTTCATTATGAACTAGCAACAATCTTTAGAGAAGGATTGAAAAGAATGCATGAGAAGAAAGAAAATATTTTTTATTACATTACAACAATGAACGAAAATTATCCTCATCCTGCTATGCCAACCGAAAAATCATGTGAAGAAGGCATTTTAAAAGGAATGTATAAAATTAAAGAATTTAACAAATATAAAAAAACCAAAATTCAATTTCTAGGATCAGGCACAATTTTAAGAGAAATGATAGCTGGTGCTGAGATTCTACAAAAGGAATATCAAATTGATAGTGAAATTTGGAGCGTAACTAGTTTTAATGAATTAAGAAGAGATGGCTTAGAGGTTGAAAGGTATAATTTATTAAATCCTGAAAAAGAACCAAAAAAATCATATGTTGAAAGCTGTTTAGGTAAAACTGAAGGTCCAATTTTGGCTGCATCAGATTATATGAGGATGAATTCAGACCAAATTAGACCTTATATTAACAAGAGTTTTTATTCGTTAGGAACAGATGGATTTGGTCGAAGTGATACCAGAAAAAATTTGAGGAAGTTCTTTGAGGTTGATAAAGAACATGTCGTTGCATATGGACTAAGTGTTTTAGCTAAAGAACAATTAATTGCATCTAAATATGCTCAAGAGGCAATAAAGAAGTATCAAATTGATAAAGATAAACCAATGCCGACAAAACTATAATGTCAAAGAAAGATATAAAAGTTCCAAATATTGGTGAATTCAAAGATGTGGAAGTCATCGAAGTTTTAATTAAAAAAGGTCAAAAAATAAAAAAGAATGATCCACTGATAACTATAGAAAGTGATAAATCAAGTGTGGAAATACCATCTTCTGATGATGGAACCATAATTTCTTTGAATGTTAAAATTGGAGACAAGGTATCGGAAGGTGATAAAATTATTGAAATTGAAAGTGAGAAAGAAATAAAAGAAACAAGTGCTCAAGAATTACCAAAAAGTCAATTACCAAAAGAAATAAAAAAAAATGATGTAAAAAAAACCAATGAGTCTGAAAATATAATAGTCAAAGATTTTTCTTCAAAAGCTTCTGCTTCACCAAAAGTTAGAAAATTTGCGAGAGAACTTGGAGTTAATATCAACAAAGTCCCAGGCAGTGAAAGACAAGGTAGGGTTACCGAAAGTGATGTAAAATTATTTGTTGCAACTAAATCAGATAAAAGTTTCAAAGATCAAAATACAACTGAACAAAAAATTGAACTAGAGTATTCCCATTCAGATTTTGGAGAAGTAGATATTAAAGACATTCCCAGAGTAAAAAAGTTGTCTTCTAAATATTTAATGAACTCTTGGACAAAAATTCCTCATGTAACCAATCATGATGAAGCTGATATAACCGAATTAGAGGAATTTAGAACTTCTCTTACAGACGTATATACTGGTGAAAAAAAAAAAATTACACCATTGGCCTTCATCGTAAAAGCATTAACAACATCATTAAAAAAATTTCCAAATTTTAATACCTCAATCGATCAAATTGAAGACGGTAAAATGACTGTTAAAAAGTATTATCATGTTGGCATAGCAGTGGATACACCACATGGTTTGATGGTTCCTAAATTAAGAAATGCAGATAATAAAAATATTTCTTTAATAAGCACAGAATTAAAAAAAATCAGTCAGCAATGTAGAGATCTTAAAATTGATAAAAAAGAGTTGTTCGGAGGTTCTATGACGATAACAAGCCTAGGGGGAATCGGGGGATCATTTTTTACCCCAATTATAAATTATCCTGAAGTTGCTATTTTAGGAGTAGGAAGAGCAGAAAAAAAACAAATATTCATGGATGGAAAATTTGTAACGCGCACTATGTTGCCACTTTCACTATCTTATGATCATAGAATTATTGATGGTGCGGAGGCAGCTCGATTTAATAATGATTTAAAAGAAAATCTTGGTAAAAATTTTGCTTATAAGTTAGCAGTTTGATAAAAATTATGTCTAAAAGCGTTTCATTGTTAAGTGCTTTGCTGTGTACATTTATTTGGGGAACTACATTTATTGCTCAAGACACTGGCATGGATGATATTGGTCCGTTTACATTTAATGCAGTAAGATTTTTTGTGGGTTTTTTGGCAATTCTTCCTTTAGCATTGTTATTTGAGACTAAAAAATTTAAATTAGAATTTAAAACTGGTTTTAGATATTTTGTTATTCTATCTTTTTTAATAGGATTATCATTATTTTTAGGATCAGCATTGCAACAAGTAGCTCTGCTTTACACAGATGTAGCAAATGCTGCCTTCTTTACGATTTTTTATGTACCGATGGTACCAATTATTATTTTTATATTTAAGAGAGAATCATTACATTGGAGCGTATGGCCTTCAGTTATTTTATGTTTAATTGGCGGATATCTTTTAACCAATTTTTATGATGCTACAGTTAGACTTGGAGACACGTTGGTTATTCTTGGAGCATTATTCTGGAGTACTCACATCATATTTACTGGAATGATTGTTAAAACATATAACTTACCCTTAACATTAGGTGCAATCCAAACTTTATTAGTGGCTTTATTTTCTATTATTATTGGTTTGATTTATGAAGAATTTGTAATTGAAAATATTCTCAACGAGATAGACTCCATACTCTATGCAGGAATTTTATCAGGTGGTTTTGCATTCGTTTTACAAATTTACGCTCAAAAAAACATAACACCTGCACCAGCAGCCATAATTTTTTCATTAGAAGGCGTATTTGCAACTATCGCAGCATGGTTTTTATTAAGTCAAATTTTAGATTTTAATAATATATTAGGGTGCTTATTCATATTGTGTGGTGTTTTAATTTCTCAATTATTACCCTTGATGAGGAAAATAAATTATCAATAATAAAAATAAAGCAATAATAATTCTATAAATTACGAACACGGTTAAAGAGAAATTCCTTACATATCTTATAAAATACTTGACTGTGATAAATGAGAAGATAAAAGAAAGAGTAACTGCAATTAATAATAAATAATTAAATTCAGTAGACTGTTGTACAGCATCTTGAAGACCTAAAAAACTTGCCCCTGCTAACGCGGGTATAGATAATAAAAAGGCAATTTTACTTGAGTCAACTCTATTAAATTTTAAGAATCGAGCTGCTGTTAAAGTTATTCCAGCTCTACTCACACCAGGTATGAGTGCTAAAATTTGAAATAAACCTATGAATAATATTGATTTTATATTTAAGTTGGTTGATATATTTTGATCAGTATCTCTTTTATCTGATAAAAATAGGACTAAACCAAAAAATAGAGTTGTCCATGCAATAATTTCTATATTTCTTAAAAGATTAATTATTTCGATCGAATATATTATATATCCAAAAATTATAAGAGGTATTGATCCAACTAAAATCAAAACCAATAATTTTTGATTGTTTCTTAAATTTAGTAAATCTTTTTTAAAGTAATAGATTATTGCAAATAAAGAACCCAAGTGCAGACCAATATCAATGAATAAAGAGCTTGAGCTAAAATCATAAAAATTTGATATTAAGATCAGATGGGCTGAAGAGCTAATAGGTAAAAATTCAGAAATTCCCTGGACTGCAGAAAGAATTAGTATTTCTATAAAATCTTGAAGCATAAAGATGTCGTAACTTAAAAAATATTCATTTTAAACAATTCGATTTAATCATAATAGGTATGCAAAAAATAAATTTCTCACATTTTATGCTAAATAAAGTTAATTATAGGTCATGATTATTGACCTAAATAATACTTTTATTGCTAAAAACAATGTATAATTTGCCAAAAATTTAAAGATTCTATGACTGATAAAATGTTAAAATTTGTGAAAATAGGTCAACAAACTCCACCTAAAAGAAAGATCGGCACAAGAAAAGAGGATTTTAATGAGATCTATGACGAGTTTTTAACTAAAAAAGCTGAAGAGCAATCAAGCAGATGTTCTCAATGCGGAGTTCCATTTTGCCAAGTGCATTGTCCATTAAGCAACAATATTCCAGATTGGTTAAAACTTACAGCTGAGGGAAGATTAAAAGAGGCCTACGAATTATCTCAAAGCACTAACAATATGCCAGAAGTGTGTGGAAGAATTTGTCCTCAGGACAGATTGTGTGAAGGTAACTGCGTTATTGAACAATCAGGACACGGAACAGTTACTATTGGTTCAGTTGAGAAATATATTAATGATAAAGCGTGGGAACAAGGCTGGGTTAAACCAATTTCTCTAAAACATGAAAAAGACCAAAGCGTTGGAATAATTGGCGCCGGTCCCGCAGGATTGGCAGCCGCTGAACAGCTAAGGAAAAATGGATATAAAATTACTGTTTATGATCGATATGATCGCGCAGGTGGATTATTAATTTATGGAATTCCAAATTTTAAACTTGAAAAACATGTAGTTGAGCGAAGAACAAAGTTGTTAAAGGATGGTGGGATAAAATTTATTCAAAATTTTGAAGTTGGTAAAGATGCAACTTTAGAACAGTTGCGAAAAAAACATGATGCAATTTTAATAGCGACGGGTGTATATAAACCAAGAGAAGTTGAATTACCTGGTAATGATTTAGGTAATATTTTTCCTGCAATGGAGTTTTTGACAGCATCAAATAAAAAAGGCTTAGGAGATAAAGTAGAGTTATTTGATAAAGGAATTTTAAACGCTGAAGGAAAAGATGTTGTTGTGATAGGTGGCGGTGACACAGCAATGGATTGTGTAAGAACTTCAGTAAGACAAAAAGCAAAGTCGGTAAAATGTTTATATAGAAGAGATAAAGAAAATATGCCTGGATCTGCTAGAGAAGTTGCAAATGCTGAGGAAGAGGGTGTAGAATTTGTTTGGCTTTCTAGTCCAAAAGAATTTAAGGGAAAAAATAAAATCGAAAATTTAGTTGTTAATCAAATTGAATTAGGTGAACCAGATGAATCAGGAAGACGAAAACCAGAAATTAAAGAAGGCTCAGAATTTATGGTGAAAGCCGATATGGTAATCAAAGCTCTTGGATTTGATCCAGAAAATTTACCATTATTATTTGATGCGCAAGAGTTACAAGTAACAAAATGGGGAACAATTAAAACTGATTTCAATACGATGGAAACAAATCTAGAAGGTGTTTTTGCTGCAGGAGATATTGTAAGAGGAGCGTCGTTAGTAGTATGGGCAATCAAAGATGGGAGAGATGCAGCTTCTTCTATGAAAACATATTTAGAAAATATGCAACTAAAAAAAACAAAAGTAGCATAATGGAAAATTATAAAAAAAATTTAGAGTTACTAACAAAAAATCATGTTTATTCAAAAGAGATGGAACACGATGCTTGTGGAGTTGGTTTAATCGCATCTACAGAAGGAAAAAAATCTAGGGCAATAGTTGAGTATGGAATTGAAGCTTTAAAAGCAGTTTGGCACAGAGGTGCTGTTGATGCAGATGGTAAAACGGGTGATGGAGCCGGAATACATGTTGAAATTCCGAAAGACTTTTTTATAGAAAAAATACAAGTTACCGGACACGATTATGATAATTCTGAAATCTGTGTAGGAATGATTTTTTTACCTAGAAATGATTATTCAGCGCAAGAGAGTTGCAAAACAATAGTTGAGAGCGAACTAACTAAAAATAATTTTAGTATATATGGTTGGCGACAAGTACCAGTAAATTCAAAAGTTTTAGGAGAAAAAGCTCTTCAAACCATGCCAGAGATTATACAAGTTCTTTTTAAACCCAATGATCCAAATTTATTAGATAAAAACTTAGAGAGAAAAATTTATGAAACAAGAAAGAGAATTGAAAATAAAGCTTTTGATGCCTCATTAAATAATTTTTATATTTGTTCAATTAGTTCAAAATCTATAATTTATAAAGGGCTATATTTGGCAGAAGCATTATCTGACTTCTATTTAGATCTTAGAGACCCAAGGTTTATTTCAAGATATGCAATTTTTCATCAAAGATTTTCAACAAACACTGCACCGAGCTGGAGCTTAGCTCAACCATTTAGGGCTATAGCACACAATGGTGAGATAAATACTTATAAAGGAAATAAAAACTGGATGAAAGTTCATGAGCAAGAGATGAGTAGCCCACTTTTCGAAGACATAGAAAATTTAAAACCTGTTATCCAAAAGGGTGTCTCTGACTCTGCAGCTTTAGACAATGTATTTGAATTATTAAATAAATCGGGCCAATCTGCACCATTAGCTAAATTAATGCTAGTACCTGATGCATGGTCGAAAAAAAATAAGACATTATCAAAAAGTCATCAGCAATTATTCAATTTTTTAAATAGTACAATGGAGCCATGGGATGGACCTGCTGCAATTGCAGCTACAGATAATGAATGGGTTATAGCTGCGAATGATAGAAATGGTCTTAGACCTTTGAGATATGCCATTACAAAAGACAAAATGATTTTTGCAGGTTCAGAGACAGGAATGATTAATTTAAATGAAAAAAAGATTTTAACCAAGGGAAGACTTGGTCCTGGTGAAATTATCGGGGTCAGAATTGAAAAAGGTAAGGTTTTTTCTAATAGTCAAATAAAAGATTATTTGGCTAAAGAATTTAAACATTTTAATTCTCAAATAATTGATCTGGATGAAAAATTATCAATCTCCAATGAAAAACATAATTTTGATGGCGAAAGTCTAAGGAGAAGACAATATACTTTCGGAATAAGTTTAGAGGATCTAGAACTTATATTACATCCAATGGCAGAAGATTCAAAAGAGGCAACAGGTTCAATGGGTGATGATACCCCTCTAGCAGTGTTATCTGACAAGTATAGACCGCTTTACCATTTTTTTAGGCAAAATTTTAGCCAAGTAACTAATCCACCAATTGATTCTTTAAGAGAAAATAAAGTGATGAGTTTAAAAACTAGATTTGGAAATTTAGGTAATATTCTTGATTTTGATACTTTAACCAAAGAGAATATTTATGTTTTAAATAGTCCTATTTTATCAAATTCACAATTTAACAAGTTCACTAATTTTTTTGGTAAAAGTTCAGTGACCATTGATTGCTCATTTTCACAAAATGATAATTTAGAAAATTCTATTAACAGGATTCAAAAAGAATCTGAAATTGCAGTAAGACAAGGTATTACCCAACTGATTTTAAGTGACAAAAATCTCTCATCTGAAAGATTGCCTATGCCTATGTTATTATGTGTCGGAGCCATAAACACATTTTTGATACAAAAAAAACTAAGAGGTTATGTTTCTATAAATGTTCAGTCTGGAGAGGCTATAGATACTCATTCGTTTGCAACATTAATTGGAGTTGGAGCAACTACAGTAAATCCATATCTTGCTTTCGATAGTTTATATCAGAGATATGAAAAAAAACTTTTTGGTCAATTTAGTTTTGATGAATGTGTACAACGCTACATTAATTCAGTTAATGCAGGTTTATTGAAGATAATGTCAAAAATGGGGATTTCGGTTTTAAGTTCTTACAGAGGTGGATGTAATTTTGAGACAGTAGGATTGAGCAGAACAGTTGTAAATGAATACTTTCCTGGAGTTACCTCGAAAATTTCAGGCATTGGTTTAGTTGGAATTGAAAAAAAAATAAGAGAAATTCACAAAGAAGCATTTGAAAGCACAGAAACTATATTGCCAATTGGAGGTATTTATCGATACAGGAAAAACGGTGAAACACATCAATATCAAGGAAAGCTAATTCATTTATTACAAAGCGCTGTAGGCTCAAATTCATATGAGGCATATAAGAAATATGCTAAAGGTATATATAATTTACCACCAATAAATTTGAGGGATCTAATTGATTTTAGAAAAAAAAAATTGGGTTCATCAATAGATTTATCTGAAGTTGAACCAATAGAAAAAATACTGAAAAGATTTGGTAGTGGAAGCATGTCCCACGGTGCTTTATCTAAAGAAGCGCATGAAACACTTGCTATTGGAATGAATAGAATTAAAGGAGCTTCTTGTAGTGGTGAAGGTGGAGAAGATGCAGAAAGATTTAAGGTGATGGATAGTGGTGATAGTGCAAATTCTAGAGTTAAACAAATTGCATCTGCTAGATTTGGTGTGACTGTAAATTACTTGAATAATTGTAATGAAATAGAAATTAAAATGGCACAAGGCGCTAAACCAGGGGAAGGCGGTCAGTTACCTGGCTTCAAAGTAACAAAGGAGATTGCAAGACTACGTCATTCCACACCAGGAGTAACATTAATTTCTCCACCTCCACATCACGATATTTATTCCATAGAAGATTTGGCACAACTGATTTATGATTTGAAACAAACAAATCCAAAAGCACGAGTTGGTGTCAAGCTAGTTGCATCATCTGGAATTGGAACTATTGCTGCAGGTGTAGCTAAAGCAAAAGCAGATATTATTTTAATTTCAGGTCATAATGGAGGAACAGGCGCAACTCCTCAAACAAGTGTCAAATACGTTGGAATACCTTGGGAGATGGGTCTCACTGAGGCAAATCAGGTTTTAACGTTAAACAATTTAAGACACAAAGTTACGTTAAGAACTGATGGTGGTATTAAAACTGGAAGAGATGTTGTTATTGCTGCAATGATGGGAGCAGAGGAGTATGGAGTTGCAACAACAGCTCTAGTGGCAATGGGATGTATAATGGTAAGACAGTGCCACTCAAATACTTGTCCAGTAGGTGTTTGTACACAAGATGAAAAATTAAGAGAAAAATTTACTGGTACCCCAGACAAGGTTGTAAATTTATTCACTTTCATTGCATCTGAAGTAAGAGAAATTTTAGCTGAATTAGGTTTTAAATCATTAAATGATATAATTGGAAGAACTGATTTATTAATGCAAGTTAATAAAGCTTCACCAAATTTAGATGATTTGGATTTAAATCCATTATTTGTTCAGGCAGACCCAGGAAACAATAAAAGATACTGCGAGTCATTGGAGATCAATAAAGTACCAGAAACATTAGACCAGGAAATTTGGCCAGAAATAGAAAAATCTTTAGATAATTTAGAAAAAGTTGAGAAAGAATTTATTATCAAAAATACAAACAGGGCAGTTGGTACAAGAATTTCACATCATCTTTACAAAAAGTATGGTTACGAAAAACTTGAGGAAAATTTTCTTACAATAAATTTCAAAGGCTCTGCGGGTCAGTCATTTGGTGCTTTTTCATCAAAAGGACTAAAATTAAATCTTAAAGGTGATGCAAATGATTATGTCGGCAAGGGATTGTCAGGCGCTACAATCTCAATAAAACTTTCGGATGAAAGTAATTTAATCTCTAATGAAAATACAATCATCGGAAATACAGTTCTGTATGGAGCTACTTCAGGTAAACTTTTTGCTGCGGGTCAAGCAGGTGATAGATTTGCTGTAAGAAATTCTGGTGCAACTACAGTTATTGAGGGTTGTGACTCAAATGGTTGTGAGTATATGACTGGAGGAACAGTTGTTATTTTAGGAAATGTCGGTGACAACTTTGCAGCTGGCATGACCGGAGGTATGGCATTTATCTATGATAAATCTAAAGAGTTTGAAAAAAAAGTAAATCCAGATTCAGTTGTTTGGCAAAATGTTGAGACAGATTATTGGACAAGTTATTTAAAAGAATTAATTTTAGAACATTCAAAGGAGACAGGATCGTTGATATCAAAAAATATTTTTGAAAATTTTGAAGTTGAAATTAAAAATTTTGTTCAGGTTTGTCCAAAAGAGATGATTAATAAACTTAAAAATCCAATTACTTTTAAGTCTAAGATTAAAGAAGTTAGTTAATCATAATTTTTAACTCTTTTTTTAATATGCCTAACCATTTAGGTGAAGATAAGCTGTGATCACCCTTTTTAATGATAACTAATTTTTTTTTTGAATTTATAAAAATTTTTAAAACTTTTTTGGAATAACTGACAGGGACAGATTCATCCTTTTGTCCATGAACCATAGTAATCTTTAATTTGTCGTAAATTTTTTTATGAAATACTTTATTTTTCCGGCCATCTTTAATTAGTTGTAAAGAGATTGGATATTCATAATTTCCATGCTTTAAGTTGATAATCCCATTTATTGTTATTTCTTTTTTCATTTTTTTTGAAAATTTGTTCCACATTAAACCCTCTAAAAATTGAGGTGCAGAACCAATTCCTAAAAAACCTACAATTTGTTTTTTAAAAAATTTAAATTGATTTAAAGCGATCCAAGACCCCATACTTGAGCCAACTAAGATGATTCTATTTTTTTTGACAATTTTTTTAATTAATAAAGTTGTCTCTTTAGTCCATTTTGAGATATTCCCATTGATAAATTTACCAGATGATTTTCCATGACCAGAATATTCTAGTGCAAGAAAACCAAGTTTATTTTTTTTTGCAAAATTTAAAAATGCTTTAGGTTTTTTTCCCTCTAAATCAGACATAAACCCGTGTAAAAAAACTATGTAAGCTTTATTTTTTTGGTTGTAATTTAAGTATCTGATTTTTTTTGATTTATTTATTTTAAAGTAATTGAATTTGCTCATAAAAGTTTATTAGTTATCTCTATTATTATATAATCTAACTGTATGTCGTCTAATATAAAAGTCCTGCAAGTAATACCAAAACTAGGTTATGGAGGAGCAGAAACAGGATGTTTTGATATTGCTCATTATTTACCAGAAAATGGGTGTGAGTCTTTTATAGTAACTAGCGGAGGGGAATTAACAAAATTCGTTGATAAAAAAAAAGTAAAACTAATTAAACTTCCAGTTCATAGTAAAAACCCATTATTGATTCTAATAAATACAATTTTATTAATTGGGATAATTTTATTTTTTAAGATCTCAATTGTTCATGCAAGGAGTAGAGCACCAGCTTGGTCTTGTTTGTTTGCAACAAAGTTAACTAATAGAAAGTTTGTAACTACATTTCATGGAACTTACAATTTTAGTGGCAAGTTTAAAAAATTTTATAATTCTGTGATGGTAAGATCTGATTTGATTATTGCAGGATCAAATTTTATTTTTTCTCACATTAAAGAAAATTATTCTGAATTTTTAACAAGTCAAAAAAAATTTTTAGTTATTTTTAGGGGAATAAATGTTGACTATTTTGACTCTTCCACAAAATTAGAAAATGATGAAAAAAATTTACTTCAAAAATGGAACATCCATGATGAAAAAAAAATAATTTTAATGCCAGGAAGGCTTACTTCGTGGAAAGGACAAGAATTATTTATTGAGGCAATTAATCTTGTTAAAATTGAATTAGGTTATGAAGCTTTCCATGCAGTTATACTTGGAAACGATCAAGGAAGAGACCTTTATAAAAAAAAATTAATACGTCTTACTGAGCAATATCATTTAACAAATCAAATTAAATTTATAGATCATTGTGAGGATATGGCATTAGCTTATAAAGTTTCTGATATAATTGTATCAGCCTCAATTGAACCAGAGGCTTTTGGAAGAGTTGCTGTGGAAGCACAATCTATGGAAAAATTAATTATAGCTAGTAATATTGGAGGATCCAATGAGACAATTATTGATGAAAAAACAGGCTTTTTATTTAAATCGGGGGATGCAGAGTCTTTAAGTAAAAAAATAGTTCATGGATTAACTATGGACGAAACATCTATAAATCTTATGGGTAAAGAAGGAAGAAACAATATAATAAAAAAATTTAATGTTGAAAAAATGTGTTTTTCTACATATTCAGAGTATAAAAGACTATTAAACTAAATGCCTACAATTACATTACCAGATGGAAAAAATATTGAATTTCCAAAAGAAGTTACAGGTTTAGATGTTGCAGAAAAAATAAGCAAGTCTTTATTAAAACAAGCATTGATAATGAGTGTCGACGGTGAGTTAAAAGATTTGTATTTTTCAATTAAAAAAGATTGTTCAGTAAAAATCTTTACTGCAAAAGACTCCGAGGGTCTTGAGGTTATAAGACATGATACCGCTCATATTATGGCGATGGCCGTTCAAGAATTATACCCGGGTACACAGGTAACTATAGGACCTGTAATAGAAAATGGTTTTTACTATGATTTTGCTCGAAAAGAACCTTTTACAGAAGATGATCTAGATAAAATTGAAAAAAAAATGTCAGAAATAATTGATAAAGATGTAAAAACAAGAAGAGAAGTTTGGAAAAGAGATAAAGCGATAAGCCACTTCAAAAAGATTGGTGAAAACTATAAAGCAGAAATAATAGAGAGTATTCCAGAGAGTGAAGAGCTAACTGTTTATCATCATGGTGATACTTGGCATGATTTATGTAGAGGGCCACACCTAGTTTCTTCTGGAAAAATTGGCAAGGCTTTTAAGCTTACAAAAGTTGCAGGAGCATATTGGCGGGGAGACTCGAAAAATGAAATGTTACAAAGAATTTATGGAACTAGTTGGGCATCTCAAAAAGATCTAGATAATTATTTAAAAAGAATTGAAGAAGCAGAAAAAAGAGATCATAGGAAACTTGGTAAAGAGATGGATCTATTTCATTTTAGAGAAGAGAGCCCAGGATCTGTCTTTTGGCATGAAAAGGGTTGGGCACTGTTTCAAAAATTAATTAATTATATGAAAATGAAACAAGATATTGCTGGATATAAAGAGATAAATACTCCAGAGGTATTAGATAGAAGTCTGTGGGAAAAATCTGGCCATTGGGAAAAATTTGGAGCAAATATGTATACATCAACTACTCCAGATGAAAAGATATTTGCTATTAAACCTATGAATTGTCCAGGTTGTGTAGAGGTCTTTAATCAAGGTCTCAAAAGCTATAAAGATTTGCCATTAAAAATGTCTGAGTTTGGAAAGGTACATCGTTATGAGCCTTCAGGCGCGCTTCATGGTCTATTGAGAGTAAGAGCGTTTACACAAGATGATGCTCATATATTTTGTACTGAAGATCAAATAACAAAAGAATGTTTAATAGTAACTAATCTTATCTTAGAAATTTATAAAGATCTCGGTTTTGAAGATGTTGTTCTCAAATATTCTGATAGACCAGAGCTGAGAGTCGGAGATGATAGTGTGTGGGATAAAGCAGAGGCAGCTTTATTAGAGGCAGTCAAAGCGACTAAATTAGAATATACCATTAATAAGGGTGAGGGTGCATTTTATGGACCTAAAATTGAATTTGTTTTAAGGGATGCTATTGGAAGAGATTGGCAATGTGGAACCCTACAAGTTGATTTTAATTTACCTGGAAGGTTAGGTGCTTCTTATGTAGACAAAGATGGAACAAAAAAAGTTCCAGTGATGTTACACAGAGCTTTGTTTGGATCTCTTGAAAGATTTATTGGAATTTTAATAGAAAATTATGCTGGCAAGTTTCCATTTTGGATATCTCCACTGCAAACAGTGGTAATTCCGATTTCAGAGGACTTTGAGGAATATGCAAGTAAAGTTTCCAAAAAAATAAAAGAAGCTGGGATGAGCTCAATAGTTGATTTAAAAAATCATAATTTGAACTATAAAATAAGAGAACATTCTCTCGCAAAAGTCCCTATTTTATTAATTTGTGGTAAAAAAGAAGTTGACAGTAACTCCGTAACTATTAGAAGATTGGATTCTAATAAACAAGAAAATATGGAACTAAATAAATTTTTAAAAACATTTTCTGCTTTAAATAAAGTATCTTAAATTTAAGTGGCAGATTTTAAGCAAAATTATTTTCAGAGAAGAACTAAAGATCGAGGTCCAAGATCTAATAATAGAATTTCATCTCCAGAAGTTCAAGTTATAGGAAGTGACGGAGAAAATTTAGGTGTCATTAGCACAAACGAAGCAATATCGATGGCGAGGAATCAAGGTTTAGATTTAATAGAAATAGCTCCAAATGCAAATCCACCAGTTTGTAAAATCATGGACATGGGTAAATATAAATATGATGCACAAAAAAAAGCAAACCTTGCCAAAAAAAAACAAAAAATAATTGCATTAAAAGAAATAAAAATGAGACCTGTAACTGAAACACATGATTACGAGTTCAAAGTAAAAAATGCCAAAAAATTTATTGCTAAAGGCGATAAAGTAAAATTTACAATAAGATTTAAAGGTAGAGAACTTCAGCACTCGCATTTAGGCAATGAGTTAATGACAAAGATCAAAGAGGATATGAAGGAAATTGGTAAGGTAGAATTACATCCGAAGTTCGATGGAAAGCAAATGATAATGGTAATTCAGCCTTTATAAGCTTTAATAGTAGTTGTAAATTAATAACATTCTTTGTATAAACTCGCAAAATTATGCCAAAACTAAAAACAAAAAGCTCTGCAAAAAAAAGGTTCAAAATATCTGCAAAAGGTAAAGTGATTATGGCCCAAGCTGGTAAAAGACATGGCATGATAAAAAGAACTAATTCTCAAATAAGAAAATTAAGAGGCACCACAACTATGTCGAAACAAGACGGTAAAATTGTTAAGTCATATATGCCTTACAGTCTAAGGGGTTAATATGGCAAGAGTTAAAAGAGGTGTAACTAGTAGAGCAAAACATAAAAAAGTTTTAAAAGCTGTTAAAGGTCAATGGGGCAGAAGAAAAAATACTATCAGAGTTGCAAAGCAAGCTATGGAAAAAGCTATGCAATATGCTTACAGAGATCGAAGAAATAAAAAAAGAGATTTTAAATCACTTTGGATACAAAGAATAAATGCTGGGGTTAGAGCAGAAGGTTTGACATATTCTAAGTTTATTAATGGATTAAATAAATGTGGAATAA
>CACBRY010000009.1 GCA_902541825.1 uncultured Pelagibacteraceae bacterium
GCAAATATTCATTAAGCATTTTTTCCATTTCATTTATATCTTCGGTTAACTTCCTAGCTATGGATTTATCTTTTATAAACTCGGTTTGTAACTTCATTCTTGTTAAAGGTGTTCTCAAATCATGACTAATTCCAGATAGCATCTCAGATCTTTGATTTAGGTGCCTCATTATTCTTTTTCTCATTCTATCGAACTCATAACCTGCCTGACGAATCTCAGCAGCACCGGAGGGCTTAAATTCATCTACATTTTCTCCTCTTCCAAATTTTTCGGCAGCTTTAGCCAAGGCTGTAATTGGTCTAGTTTGATTTTTTAAAAATATAAGCGAGATAATTACGACTACGAATGCAGGAACAGTTATCCATAATCCGAACAACCTTGCAGAAGTACTTGTCAGCCTATCTTTAGGAATTATGAATTTAAAGAAACCATTTTGATATTTAATTCTTAAATCAACTAACTCTCTATAACTTGTAGTATCAAACCAAAATATTTCTGCTCCAAACTTAGATTTTAATTCTCTTCTAAGCGTTCTGTCTATTGGACTGAACCATCTTTCATTGTAGGAGAAATTAAAATTTTCATATTCAACAAACTCAATATTCAAATCTTGATATAATGAAAAAATGTTTTTTATTTCATCTTTTTCGTAATTATCATTACTATAAACCTCAATGAAAGTTTGTATTTCACTAACCAATGCCCTTGTCATTCCTTTGTTAGTTTTTATCCAGAGGCTATCAAAAAAAACTATTGTAATTATTAATTGAATTAAAATTACAGGGATAGCAACTATTAACAACGCTCTGTAAAATAATCTTTTTGGTAATAGATTTTTTACAAATTTATTCAATCCATAAAACATAGCCAGCCCCTCTTATGGTCTGAAGAAATTTTGGATTTTTTGGATCTATTTCAATTTTTTTCCTCAATCTGGTTATGATAACATCAATTGATCTTTCTTTATCTAAGTCAATTAATTTACCGATTTCTTCACGTTGAAAAACTTTTCCCGGATTATTAATCATTTTCTCTAATATTATTTTTTCAGTGTTATTTATTTTAAATTCTGAATTATCATGAAAAATTATTTGTTTATTTAAATCTATTTTAACTTTTTCAAATTTTATTATTTTTTCAGAATTATTTTTTTTTGTTTTATTAATTATGTTTTTAATTCTAAGATCAAGTTCCATGGGCTCGAAGGGTTTAGGCAAATAATCATCTGCTCCCATTTCTAATCCCTCTATTCTTTCATTCGGTTCACCCTTGGCAGTTAATAATATTATTGGGGTATTAATATATTCTTTATGTTCTTTTAAAAAATCAAGCCCACTTTTTCCAGGCATCATGATATCTAAAATTATTAAATCGAACTTAATAACCTTTATTTTTTCAGATGCATTTTCTGCGTTATCAGCTGTGGTAACTAAATATTTTTTTTCATTTAAATATTTTTTAACCAAAGATCTAATCCCTTCATCATCATCAACCACTAAAATATGGGCTAGAAAATTATCCATTAATTATTCTTTTTAAAACCTCATCAAAATTAAGAACCTCTTGAGAGCTTGAATTAAGTAATGCATTATAAATCCTTTTTTTTTGTATTTCAAAAATCTCTTTAAAAATTTTTTTTCCTTTTTCATTTAGGAAAATGTGTTTAATTCTTGTATCAGTCTCGTCTTTATTAAAAAAAACCATTTCAAGCTTGATCAAATCTTTTAAAACTCTATTAAGGCTTTGTTTAGATACTTTAAGTTTTCTCATTAGCTCTGATATTGATATTCCCTCATACATAGATATTAAATGAATAGTTTTTTGATGAGCTAAGCCAATATGATATTTATCGAGAATTTTTTTTGAGTCTGAAAAAGTTTCTCTATAACTAATAAACAATTTTTCGATTAAATGTTTTAATTGTTCATCTTTTAAATATAAAAGCTCTTTCATCACAGGTAAGTTATATTGACATATTATATATACACAGATATTTTTCAGTAATAATTTTATATTTCATACATGATACCTTACGATAAAAGATCTGGTAAAATATGGTACAACGGCGAATTAGTTGATTGGTCAAATGTTAAAGTGCATGTTTTAAGCCATGGATTACACTATGCTAGTTGTGTTTTTGAAGGAGAGAGAGTTTATGATGGTTCAATCTTTAAATTAGAGGAACATACTTCAAGATTTTTTTACTCAGCAAGGCGAATGGGTTTTGAAATTCCTTACACCGAAGCGGAAATAAATGCAGCTTCAAACACAATAATTAAAAACCAAGAAGTTAAAAATGGTTACGTAAGACCAGTTGCCTGGAGGGGGAGTGAGATGATGGCAATCTCAGCTCAACAAACCAAAATTCATGTTGCAATAGCAACATGGGAATGGGGTTCATATTTTGACCCAAAATTAAAAGTTGAAGGTATCAGATTAAATATTTCTAATTGGAGAAGACCAGCTCCTAATACAATACCATGGGATACCAAAGCTTCAGGTCTTTATATGATATGTACTCTCTCAAAACATGAGGCAGAAAAAAATGGTTATACAGATTCTTTAATGTTAGATCATGAAGGTAATATCGCTGAAGCTACTGGTGCAAATATTTTTTTTAAAGACTCGAATGGCGAGTTACACACACCGTTACCAGACTCTTTTCTGGATGGAATTACCAGAAGAACGGTAATAGAAATTGCAAAATCGAAAAATATTAAAGTGTATGAAAGAAAAATAAACCCCTCAGAGTTGAAGAATTTTGTTGGATGTTTTTTAACTGGAACTGCAGCAGAAGTTACTCCGGTATCTTGTATCGCTGATAATGAATTTAAAGTTTGTGATTTAATTATTGGTCTTAATGAAAGTTATCAGAAACTAGTTAGAAAAAAAAAAGCAGCTTAATCTCTATTATCCTCTGAGATTGCGTGGTCAATTCCTTTTCTTATATACTCATATCCTGTAAACAAAGTTAAAGCGGCTGAAAGCCATAAAAGAATTATACCAATAGTTTGAGCATTATAATCTTGAAAATTGATAATTTTATTTCCTGTTTCACCTGAAAGCAATAGTGCAATAGCAACCATTTGTAATACAGTTTTTAATTTTGCTAGATTTGAAACTGGTAGTTTAATTTTTCCCTTTGCTAAAAATTCCCTTAACCCAGATATCAAAATTTCTCGAGTTAGGATAATGATTGCAGCTATTACCTCGTAATTTCTTATAGTTCCGTCCATTACCAAAAGAATTAAAGCAGTCGCAACGATAATCTTATCTGCAATAGGATCAAGTAATTCTCCAAGTTTAGACTCTTCCCCAAGAAATCTTGCTAGCATTCCATCTAAAA
This sequence comes from uncultured Pelagibacteraceae bacterium, assembly GCA_902541825.1. Classification (GTDB taxonomy): domain Bacteria; phylum Pseudomonadota; class Alphaproteobacteria; order Pelagibacterales; family Pelagibacteraceae; genus Pelagibacter. The sequence continues at coordinate 3,347 of CACBRY010000009.1, forward strand.
AATCTGTGAAAGATGCAACTATAAATAAAATTAACGCTGTCAAATCTCCGTAAAAACCTGGCAAGTAAAATGCTAATACAAAAAAAGGAACAATTAGAATTCTTCCTATAGTTAAAATATTTGGTATTTTTTTAAGCATAATTTTTTTTATTCATGAAAAAAGTTATATATTTTTTTCGCAACTTTTTCTTCAACCCCTTCCACAGATTTAATTTCATCTAGACTTGCAGACTCAACTGCTCTAGCTGATCCAAAATGGTTTAATAAAGCTCTTTTTCTTATAGAACCTATTCCGTCAATTTGGTCTAACAGCGACTTACTAATACCCCTCTTCCTTTTTGCTCTATGAGCACTAATTGCAAAACGATGAGATTCATCTCTTATTCTTTGAAGAAAGAATAAAGTAGGATCATTTTTAATGAATTTAAATTCCTTACCATTATGAAAGAAAGTCTCATTTCCACTATTTCTATATTTACCTTTAGCAATTGCAATTATAGGAATATCATGAAGCCCAAGTTCATTTAGAGTTTCTCTAGCTACAGAATATTGTCCTTTTCCTCCATCTACCATTACTAGATCAGGAAAAGTTAAATAGTTATCTTTTTCCTGTATTGCTCTTTTAAATCTTCTATTCAAAACTTCTCTCATCATTCCATAATCATCTTGTTCATTCTTCTTTAATTTGATGTTAAATTTTCTATATCTTTTTTTAATAAATCCATCATCACCATAAGCTATCAATGCTCCCACGCTATTTGTTCCCTGTATATGACTGTTATCATAAACCTCAATTAGATTAATATTGGTCTCCAGATTAAATTTACTTGCCACAGCTTCAAATAATTCCTTATTATTTTGACTTTCATAAAGCTTTCTATTTAAACTCTCTTTAGCGTTTTTTATTGCTTGGTTAATTACTTTTAATTTTGATCCTTTTTTAGCTATAGATATAGTAACTTGTTTTTTTTCTTTAAGAGAGAGCGTTTTTTCGATTAAAATTTTTTCTTTTATCTCTTCAGATAATATTATTGAGGAGGGGACACTTTTATTTTCATAAAATTGTGTGACAAAAGAATTAATTATATTGCTTAAATTTTCATCTGGATCATGTTTTGGAAAAAAAGATTGATTGCCCCAGTTTTGTTTTGACCTATAAAAAAAAACTTGAATACATGCTTTGCCAGACTCTTTATAACCTGCGATTACATCAGCCTCTATAAGATTAGCTTCATTAATTCTTTGTGATGATTGAATAATATTCAATGACTTTATCCGATCTCTTAAAATTACCGCTTTTTCAAAATCTAAATTTTCGCTAGCTTTTTCCATCTGCTCCGAGAGGCTTTTTTGTATTTTCCTTGATTTACCGGAAACAAACTCAATAGCATCATCAACAGTTTTCTTATAATCCTCACTTTCTATGTAACCAACGCATGGGCCAGAGCATCTTTTAATTTGGTATAAAATACATGGTCGTTCTCTATTTTTGAAAACAGTATCGTCACAAACCCTAAGATGAAATATTTTTTGGATCATTTTAATTGTCCAGTTAGCTGATCCAGCAGATGCAAAAGGTCCAAAATAAAAACCTTCGGTAGTTTTTTTTCCTCTATGTCTTTTTATTTGTGGCCATTTATCTTTGTTGCCAATGAATATAAAAGGAAAAGATTTATCATCTCTGAGTAATATATTAAATTTTGGTTTGTGTTTTTTGATTAAATTTGCCTCTAGAAGCAAAGCTTCACTTTCATTAGAGGTAGTTGTGATCTCCAATTTTCTAGTTTGTGACAACATTCTTTCGGTTCTAATAATATGGTTTTTTTCAGCTACATAACTTTTAAGTCTATTGGGTAAATTTTTGGCTTTACCAACATAAAGAATTTCTTCTTTTTCATTCAACATCCTATAAACACCAGGAAGTTTTGGGATTAAGGGTAGTTCTTTTTTTATTATTTCTTTTCCAATATCAGAACTTATCATGACTTCTCTTTTTGGTAATTTGAATACCAACAGATGAGCATTCTTTTAAAATCTCTAATTTTTCAATTTTGAGCATTATCTTAGCAATTCTTTTATCTTTAAATAATTCGTCAAAGACAGCCTCTGCAAGAGTTTCTAAAAAGTTATAATGTTTTTTCTTAACCAGTTTTCTTATCAGTTTAACAATAGTTCCATAATTAACTATTGATTTTAAATCTTTATCATTTGACGGTTTTTTATCCTGATAATCTATTTCAAGGCTAAATTTTACTTTTTGAGCATTTTCTCTTTCAAAATCATAATATCCAAGTTTTAAATCTAGTATTAACTCGTTTATAAGGATCTTTTTTTCGTAATTGAAAAGGGATTTTCCTTTATCAATTTTAACAATTTTAAAATTATTTTTTTTCATTCCTTACCTAGAACATCTGGTGTTTGCCAGTTTAAACTTTGGCCACTATCAATTGCCAGCACTTGACCAGTAATAGATCTGCTTTTTATAAAAAAGTCAACAGCATTACAAATCTCATTAACATCAACCTGTCTTTTTAAAGGAGTAGCAAGATATTGTTTTTTAAAATGTTTTTCAGTCTGCCTTTGATTTTTGATAGTAGGTCCTGGGGCAATACCATTTACCCTTATTTTAGGAGAAAGGCTCATAGCACTCGTTTTTGTCAAAGTATAAAGACCGGATTTACTAATAGTGTAAGAAAAGAAATATGGAGTTAGTTTAAAAATTCTTTGATCAATAATGTTAATAATATTATTATTATTTCCTCTAATATTTTTAGAAAATTCTTTAGTTAAAAGTGCAGGTGCTTTTAAATTGGTTGATATATGTTTCCCCCAACTTTTATTATTAAAATTTGCTAATTTATCATTCTCAAATAACGAAGCATTATTAACAAGACAATCAAAATACTTTAATTTAGATTTTGCTAATTTGATAATTTTGATAATATCTTTTTCTTTACTTAAATCACCTTTGACTAAATAAACTTTAGTTCCATTGCCCTCTAATTTTTTTTTGACAATTAGTGCTTTAGATTTTGATTTATTAAAATGAAGAACTAACTCTTTATTTGGACCAGAAAGTTTTTTTGCAATTGCAGCACCTATTCTTGTTGCTCCACCTGTGATGATTATTTTGCGTGCTTCCATTTTTTATCTTTTTTTTTGGTAACTTTTGTACCAGGCATACCCATAGTGGATCTTCCTTTGGGATAAAGTTTATTCTTAACATCATACTGTCTTATTTTTGGATTTAATGTTATTTCTAATTCAGTACTCTCTAATTTTCTTATTTCATCTCTGATTTTTGCTGCCTCTTCAAACTCAAGATTGGAGGCTGATTCTTTCATTTTTTTATCCAAAGCTTTTAAATGTTTTTTTAAATTTCCACCAACATTTGAACCCTCACTGATTTTTACATAATCTTTCTCATAAACACTTTCTAGAATATCGTTAATTTCTTTTTTTACTGTTTTCGCATCGATTTTATTTTTTTTATTATAAGCTAACTGAATTTTTCTTCTTCTTTCTGTTTCTTGTATAGCTTTTTTGATACTTTTTGTTTCTTTATCAGCATACAAAATTACCTTCCCGTCAACATTCCTTGCAGCTCTTCCGATAGTTTGAATCAAGGATGTTTCAGATCTTAGAAATCCTTCTTTGTCTGCATCTAAAATTCCAACTAAAGCACATTCAGGAATATCTAAACCCTCTCTTAATAGATTTATGCCTACAAGTACGTCAAAAACACCCATCCTTAAGTCTCTCATAATTTCTATTCTTTCAAGAGTGTCAATATCAGAATGAAGGTATCTAACTTTCACTCCATTTTCATGAAGATACTCAGTTAAATCCTCTGCCATTTTTTTAGTAAGAGTTGTAACTAGAACTCTATGATTTTTTTCTATTACCTTTTTACATTCATGCATTAAGTCATCTACTTGGTTTTTAGCAGGTCTTATTTCCACTGGTGGATCAATTAATCCGGTTGGCCTTATAACTTGGTCGATAAACTTCCCTTTTGTTTGTTCTAATTCCCAAGGTCCTGGTGTTGCCGAAACAAATACTGTTTGTGTTCGCATTAGATCCCATTCTTCAAATTTTAATGGTCTATTATCCATGCAAGATGGAAGTCTAAATCCGTATTCAGCTAACGTACTTTTCCTTGATCTATCACCTTTGTACATTCCATTAAGCTGAGGAACTGTTACATGACATTCATCAACAAAAATCAAAGTATTATCTGGAAAGTATTCAAATAAAGTAGGAGGTGGTTCGCCTGGTTTTCTACCTGACAAAAATCTTGAGTAATTTTCAATCCCAGCACAAGATCCAGTTGCCTCAATCATTTCAAGATCAAATTTAGTTCTTTCCTCAAGTCTTTGAGCCTCAAGCAATTTATTTTGTGCTTTATGTTTTTTAAGAGTAATTTCTAATTCTTTTCTTATATTTAAAATCGCTTGCTCAATAGTTGGTTTAGGAGTTATGTAATGACTATTTGCATAAACTTTAACTAAACTTAATTCTCTAACTTGATTACCTGTGAGAGGGTCAAACTCCTCAATTTTCTCCAGTTTATCACCAAACAAATTTAATCGCCAGGCTCTGTCCTCTAAATGAGATGGAAAGATTTCTAAATATTCACCACGAGCTCTGAAAGTACCCCTATAAAAATTTTGATCATTTCTTTTGTATTGTAACGCGACTAGAGACTTTATTATTTGTTCTCTATTATAATCATAGTTTTTTTGTAGTGTTAGAGTCATTTTGCTATAAGCCTCAACAGAGCCTAAACCATAAATACATGATACACTGGCTACAATTAAAACATCATCTCTCTCTAAAAGTGATCTTGTTGCTGAATGTCTCATCCTATCTATTTGTTCATTAATTGATGCTTCTTTCTCAATGTATGTATCAGATCTTGGGACATAAGCTTCTGGTGTATAGTAATCATAATAAGACACAAAATACTCAACAGCGTTATCAGGAAAAAATGTCTTCATCTCTCCATAAAGTTGAGCAGCGAGAGTTTTGTTAGGAGCAAGAATTAAGGCCGGTCTATTTGTTGCCTCTATCACCTTTGCCATTGTAAAAGTTTTTCCAGACCCAGTAACACCAAGCAAAACTTGATTAAATTCCTCTTTATTTGCACCGTTTACTAATTTTTTAATAGCCTCTGGTTGATCACCCGCTGGCTTGAAATCAGATTTGATTTTAAATTTTTTACCACCTTCAAGTTTTCCACTGATTTTTGGGTTTTTACTCTGAATATCAGTAATTAAATCTTGATATGTATTTTCCATATATTAAAGAACGTAGTAGAATTAATTTATATTTCAATGAGCATAATATCAGACAGTTTAAAAAGAATTAAGCCATCACCAACTATTGCAGTTACTCAGAAAGCTAGAGAATTAAGAGCAGCTGGTAAAGACGTAATTGGTTTAGGAGCTGGAGAGCCAGATTTTGACACTCCAGAAAATATAAAAAATGCTGCGATCAAAGCTATAAAAAGAGGAGACACAAAATACACTGCTGTTGATGGCACACCTGAACTTAAAAAAGCTATAATTAAGAAATTTAAAAGAGAAAATAAACTAAACTATTCTTTGGATCAGATCACTGTTGGCACAGGAGGAAAACAAGTTCTTTACAATGCTTTTATGGCAACTCTTAATAAAGGGGACGAAGTAATTATACCAGCACCTTTTTGGGTATCATACCCAGATATGGTTTTGTTAGCTGGAGGAAAACCAAAAATAATCAAATGTACCGAACATGAGGGGTTTAAACTTACTCCAAAAAAATTAAAAAAAGCAATATCTAAAAAAACTAAATGGATCATTCTTAATTCTCCATCAAATCCAACAGGAGCAGGTTATTCAAAAAAAGAAATTAATGAATTAGCAAAAATTTTAATCAGAAATAAAAAAATTTTTATTCTGAGTGATGACATTTATGAACATGTTAGGTATGACAACTTTAATTTTTTTACAATTGCTCAAATTTCTAAGCTAAAAGATAGGACACTTACAATGAATGGAGTAAGTAAATCATATGCTATGACTGGTTGGAGAATAGGTTATGCTGCTGGTCCGAAGGAAATAATAAAAGCAATTGGAAAAATACAATCACAATCAACTTCAAATCCGTCTTCAATAAGTCAAGCTGCAGCTGTTGAGGCATTAAATGGAAAACAAGGATTTATAAAAACTAGAGCTAAAGCATTTAAAGACAGAAGAAACTTTGTTGTAAAAAGCCTCAACAGTATAAAAGGCATAAGTTGTTTGACCCCAAATGGAGCATTTTACGTATTTCCAAGCTGCAAGGGATTGTTAAATAAAAAAACAAAATTAAAAACTGATACAAATTTTGTTCAAAGATTACTCGAAAAAGAAAATGTCGCTGTTGTCCAAGGTTCTGCCTTTGGCTTAGATGGCTATTTTAGAATTTCTTATGCTACATCCATGAAAAATTTAAAAAAAGCAATGTCGAGAATTAAATCTTTTTGTGAAGCCTTAAATAAATAATTATTTTTGATTTAAAATCTTTTTTGCTGGAATTGTTTTTTTAATCCAATTATTTGGAATAGAATTTATACCTTTTAAAGCTGCAAAATATGCTCCAGTAAAATTTGCTCTTGAACAATTACACCCACCTGCCTTTATTGTTTTTAAAATAGCATCTTTATAATTTTTTGAATTAATAATTGTATATATTGAGCTGTTAAAAGTTCCTGGATAGCTACAAGCCATACCTAGTTTCTTTATCGTAGTTGGATCAAACTTTGTTTCAAATTTTCTTATTTTTTTAATGTCATTAACAATTCCTTTAAAAAAAGAATTTCTACTGAATTTTTTTGTGAATTCTTTGATTGGGTCCTCAGATCCCTTTAACGCAAAATCTATTAAATAAAATTTTGCCATAGCATATTTAAAACTTATTTTTGAGACTGTTACAATTTTGAAAATTTTTTCTAAACTTTTAAAATCAAAGCCATAGAGAAAATACGGAAGAGTAGCACAAAAACCATCTGACTCATTGACTTTTACACCACCAGAGATCTTCTTTTTTAATTTGATATTTTTTACCGTTTCAATAATATTTTGATGTATCCATGGTCCCTTGACTATACCTCTCCAGTCTTTGACTTTTTTATATTTAGATCTCAGTTTTAAATTTTTCCAATATTTACTTCCAGGGCCAAAGTTTTTAAGGATTTTTTTTTTAAAACGTTTCTCTATATTTTCATGTCCATCCAATAGTGTGTGAAACATCACTTGGCTAATTTCATTGTAACCAGAAACTTTTCCAGTTTTGATGTTATAGAAGGGACTTCTATTCTTTTTTAAGAAAGAAAAGTCTTTTTTTCCTTTAATATAAATACTTAATTTTTTTTGATTATATACCCAATGTAAGGGTCTGGCTGCTGCATCTGCCACTGTAGCGCCCAAGAAAACATGAAGATTATTTTTCACTTTAATGAGATAAAAACTTTTCAGCTTCAAGTGCTGCCATACATCCCATACCAGCAGCAGTTACCGCTTGCCTAAATGTTTTATCTTTTACATCCCCAGCTGCATAAACACCTGGTACATTAGTCTCTGTTGAATCTGGTTTTGTTATCAAATAACCCTCATTATCCATACTAAGTTGATCTTTAAATAATTGCGTTGCAGGGTCATGACCAATAGCAATGAAAACACCGTCTAATTTTATTTCATTAATTTTATTTGTTTTCACATTCTTAACTTTAATTCCTTTAACATTTTTTGGATCTTTATCTCCAATTACATCCTCAACAACTGTATCCCAAATGATTTCAATTTTTTTATTTTCCATAAGTTTTTTTTGAAGCATTTTTTCAGCTCTTAAACTATCTCTTCTGTGAATTAATTTTACTTTTGACGCAAATTTTGTAAGAAACATTGCTTCCTCAACAGCCGCATTACCTCCACCTACAACAGCAACTTCCTTGTCTTTAAAGAAAAAACCATCACATGTTGCACATGCCGATACACCAAATCCTCTGAACTCTTGTTCAGATTTAATATTTAACCATCTAGCTTGGGCACCTGTGGAAATTATTATGCTATCAGCAGTATATTTTTGACCAGTGTCACCTAAAGCCTCAAAAGGTGTTGTTTTTAAGTTTACTGAACTTATATGATCTTCAATCATTTCTGTTCCAACTGCTTTTGCTTGTTCTTTCATTTGATCCATAAGCCATGGACCTTGAATAACATCAGCAAATCCAGGAAAGTTTTCAACATCTGTTGTTGTGGTTAATTGACCTCCAGGCTCCGCCCCATAAACTAAAATTGGATTCAACATTGCTCTCGCCGCATAAACTGCAGCAGTGTATCCAGCAGGACCAGACCCAATTATTAACACTTTTGTGTGTTTAGTTGGATTTTGACTCATATGAAAGCTATATAGTGATAAATGACTAAATTAAAAGGTTTATTATTGACCGAGGGTATGCATGGCATGATTAGCCAAGTTGAGGGGCTTGCCAAAGCTCTCAATCTTGAATTTATACACGAAAAAATTGAACTAAATAATTTTTGGAAAATGATTCCTCCAAAATTAACACCTATAAAAAATTTTGTTTTCAAAAATAATATATCAGAAAAATTTGATGTAGTAATTTCATGTGGGAGAAAAAGTGTAGTCCCATCCATCTTTTTAAAAAAAAAATTTGGAAGTAAAATTATGAACATTCATATTCAAGATCCAAAAGTATCATTAAATAATTTTGATTTTGTTATTGCGCCAGAGCACGACGGTCTTGAGGGAAAAAATGTTCTTAAAACCAAAGGAGCAATTCATTACCTTACCGAAAAAGAGTTAGAGGAAAATGTTAATTATTTAAAACCTAGAATTAAAAAAGAAAAAGTAGTTGCGTTTATTGCTGGTGGTCCAAATAAGTATTATAATTTTAATGATGAAATAATTGAGAAAATTTTTGTTAAAACCAAAAAAAATTTCATAAATGAAGGTTATCAGCTAATTTTTATACCTTCAATGAGAACACCGCAAAGAATTATAGATAAAGCTCGAAATTTTTTTGATAATGATCAGATTATAATTCAAGATATTGATAAGAAAGCCTATTTGTCATCACTTAAACTAGCTAATCATATTATTGTAACTTGTGACTCTACTTCTATGATATCTGAGGCAGCTATGTCGGGGAGACCAATATATGTGGCTCAAATGCCAGCTATTAAAAAAAATATTCGTTTCAAAAAATTTTTTGAGCTTTTCAAATCGCTAGATATAATTAAAAACTTGGAAGACACAGTGGAAGAATGGAATTATAAAAAACTTAATGAAACTCATAGAATATCGGGATATATAGAGAAAAAATTTAAAAATTATGACTTTTCTTAATTCTGTATTGAAAAACTCAAAAAAGTATGAATTCCCATTTAATCACTGGGAATATAATAATGCTTTAAGTGAAGAAGCTATTAAAGAAATAGAAGGTGCAGACATTCCCGATGTAAGCAAACATAATCTCAATTATGATGGTACAAGAGCAATTGATGGTGGTGCCGCCGAATTTAGAGAAGGCATAGCTTCAGGCGGTAAGGCAATAAAATTTAGATGTTTTGTTACAAAAGAAAATGCTTCTCAATTTCCACATTTAGTAAAATTCATTAATGAACTTCAATCTAAAGAAACATGCGAAACGATCTCCAAAATGATCAATAAAGATTTATCCGGTTCATATGTCAGACTTGAAGTTATTTGTGATCGTGAAGGTTTTTGGTTAAAGCCACATTGTGATATTAAAGAAAAATTAATGTCAGGACTTATTTTTGTAAATAATGCAAATGAGTCAGAGGAACTAGGCACTGATTTTTATAATGAAAAATTAGAAAAAGTTAAAACAGTTCCCTACAAACATAATTATGGTTATTTATTTACAAGTGGTCCAAATACATGGCACGGAATGGAAAAGAAAAAAATTGTTAAAGAAAGACGATGTATTCAAGTCAATTATGTTACATTTAAAACTGATTGGAAGGTTGATTAAATATTTTGTAGAGACGTCACCTCTAATTTTTTTGTTTTAAGTGATTTAATACCCTCAATACATGCAAGTGCTGTTGACATGTTTGTGCAGTAGGGCACTTTATTTTTAAGTGTTGCTCTTCTTAAAGCAATAGCATCGTTTAATCTATGTTCGGTGTTACCTCCGCCAGTATTAATTACTAAAGCTATTTTTTTGGAGTCAAGAACATCAACGATATGAGGTGAACCACTACTTACCTTATTAATAATCTTACACCTCATGCCATGTTTTTTAATGTATTCAGCTGTTCCTTTTGTAGCGCACAAATGAAATTTTAGTTTCAAGAGTTCTTTTGCAAGCCCTAAACCTTCATCTTTATGAGAATCTTTTAATGATAAAAAAGCTAGTCCATTTGTAGGTAACGAATTAGACGATGCTATCTGGCTTTTTGCGTATGCCATTCCAAAATTTTTGTCAAATCCCATCACCTCTCCAGTTGATTTCATTTCTGGACCCAACAATAAATCACTGTTTGGAAATTTATTAAACGGAAAAACAGCCTCTTTCACGGCAAACATTCCTTTAGATTTTTCTTTTAAATTAAATTTTGAAAGTTTTTCACCAGCCATAACTCTCGAGGCTATCTTTGCTAATGGTATTCCTTTAGCTTTTGATACGAATGGAACAGTCCGACTAGCTCTTGGATTTACTTCAATAACAAAAATTTCATCTTTCTTTATTGCAAATTGAACATTCATGAAACCTTTTACTTTCAGAGCCAGGGCTAAATTTTTTGTTTGTTTCTCAATTTCTTTTAGTAAAAAGGGTTTTATGGAAACAGGCGGTAAGCTGCAAGCCGAGTCTCCAGAATGAATTCCTGCTTCCTCTATATGCTGCATGATGCCAGCCACATGTACTTCTTTACCATCGGATATAGCATCAACATCCACTTCCATTGCATGATCTAAAAATTTATCAATAAGAATTGGATTTTTCTCTGCTGCTTTAAAGGCTTCCTCTACAAAATTTTTTAATTGGCTTTTTTCGTAAACAATTTCCATTGCTCTTCCTCCAAGAACATAAGAGGGTCTAACCATTAAAGGCAAACCAATTTTTTCAGATATTTCAATTGCTTGTTTAAAATTTTTTGCAATTCCACTTTCAGCTTGATTTAAATTTAATTTTTCTAAAAGTTTTCTAAATCTATCTCTATCTTCTGCTAGATCTATAGATGAGTATTGAGTTCCCAAAATTGGGAGATTATTATCATGTAAAAATTTTGCTAATTTAATTGGAGTTTGGCCACCAAATTGCGTAATAATGCCGACTAAATTACCTTTATCCTTTTCTCTCTTTATAATGTTGAAAACATATTCTTCCTTTAAAGGCTCAAAGTATAATCTATCGCTAGTGTCATAATCTGTTGAGACAGTCTCAGGATTACAATTAACCATAACAGTTTCAAAACCAGCAGCCTTTAAGGCAAAACTGGCTTGACAACAGCAATAATCAAATTCTATTCCTTGTCCTATTCTATTGGGCCCTCCACCTAATATTATAATTTTTTTCTTAACACTCGGGTCAGCTTCACACTCTGAATTTATTGAAAAATTTCTTTGGTATGTTGAGTACATGTATGGTGTAAAGGATTTGAATTCTGCAGCACAAGTATCAACTTTTTTAAATACTGGTAAAATTTTAAGTGCGGTCCTTTTTTTTCTCACAATGTCTTCAGATAAATTTGATAGCTCAGAAAGCTTTTTATCTGAAAAACCTATTGATTTTATTTGGTTAAAATCATCAAAATTTTTAGGTAATCCATTGTTTTTGATCTTAATTTCATTCTCTATTATTTCCTTAATTTGGTTTAAGAACCACGGGTCGATTTTTGATAAATTATAAATTCTTTTAAGCTTGATTTTTTTTCTCATTGCTTCAGCGACTAGTAAGATTTTATTTGGAATATTTTCTTTTAGTTTTTTTTCAATTTGTCTTTTATTTAGATTAAATATTCTGTCTAATCCTGAAAAACCAGTCTCAAGAGAAACCAATGCTTTTTGAAGAGACTCTTTAAAGTTTCTCCCAATTGCCATTGCTTCCCCTACTGATTTCATTGATGTACCTAAAATTGCTGGAGAAGTTGAAAACTTTTCAAAAGTAAATCTTGGAATTTTGGTTACTACATAATCTATACTTGGTTCAAATGATGCTGGAGTAACTTTAGTAATTTCATTTTTTAATTCATCCAATGTATAGCCGACCGCAAGTTTTGCAGCAACTTTAGCTATTGGAAACCCAGTTGCTTTTGATGCAAGGGCTGATGATCTTGATACTCTAGGGTTCATCTCAATTATTACCATTCGCCCATTTTTAGGATTTATTGCAAATTGAACATTTGAACCACCTGTCTCAACTCCAATTTTTCTTAAACATGCAATAGAAGCATTTCGCATTACTTGATATTCTTTGTCAGTTAATGTCAATGCAGGAGCAACTGTAACCGAGTCTCCTGTATGTATTCCCATTGGATCTACATTTTCTATTGAACAAATAATTATACAATTATCTTTTTTATCTCTTACAACCTCCATTTCAAATTCTTTCCAACCCTCTAAGCATTCCTCCACAAGCACTTGGCTCACCGGAGACTCGTGTAAACCATTTTTAACAATTTTTAGGTAATCCTTTTTATTTTTGGCTATCCCTCCTCCTAAACCTCCAAGCGTAAAAGCTGGTCTAATTATCGCTGGCAAACCAATTTTATTTAAAACTTTTGATGCTTGATTTACATTGTTTACGATTTCAGATTTTGGAAGATCCAAACCAATATCAATCATGTTTTTTCTAAATTTCTTTCTATCTTCCGCATTGGAAATGGCTTTTGAATTTGCGCCGATTAATTCAATTTTATATTTTTTTAGAATTCCTTTTTTCTCCGCTTCCATTGCAAGGTTAAGAGCAGTTTGGCCACCCATGGTTGGAAGAATTGCATCTGGCTTTTCTTTTTTGAGAATTTTTTCTAAAACTTCCAAAGTAATAGGCTCAATATAAGTTTTATCAGCAACATCTGGATCTGTCATAATTGTTGCTGGATTTGAATTAATTAAAACAACCTTATAGCCCTCATCTTTTAATGCCTTACAAGCCTGGGTGCCCGAATAATCAAATTCACAAGCTTGGCCAATGATAATTGGTCCAGCACCTACAACTAAAATTTTTTTAAGATCTTTTCTTTTTGGCATTTTTTTTCATATTGTTAATAAATTCTTGGAATAAATAGACACTATCTTGTGGTCCTGGGTTCGATTCTGGATGATATTGAACTGAGAACACAGGATTATTCTTTAATCTTATTCCCTCTATACTATTGTCGAACAAAGATTTATGGGTAATTTGAATATTTTTTGGTAAATTTTCTCTTACAACTTCAAAGCCATGATTTTGGCTAGTAATTTCTACATTGTCTTTAATCAAATTTTTTACAGGATGATTTGCTCCTCGGTGACCTAATTTCATTTTTTTTGTTTTACCACCTAATGCAAGTGCGAGTATCTGATGACCAAGGCAGATACCAAATAATGGCATTTTCTTTTTAATAAGATTTTGAATAATTTTGATTGCATATTTTCCGGTCGCAGCTGGATCTCCAGGACCATTAGATAAGAAGACACCATCAGGTTTAAGAGATAAAATTTTTTCTGCTGGTGTTTTACAAGAAACCACAGTCACTTTACATTTAAAATCAGAAAAATATCTTAGAATATTTTTTTTTATTCCATAATCTATGGCAACTACATGAAATGAATTTTGATTGTTTTTTCTATAACCATACTCTTTTTTCCAAGTCTTAAGTCCTTTCCAAATATAATTTTTTTGTGTAGTAACTTTTTCCGCTAGATCTAAATTTTTTAGCCCACTCCATTTAATTGTAGAATTAATGAGCTTGTTAATATGAAATTTATTTTTTTTTGAGTGAACAATGGTTCCTTTAGGTGCACCTTTATCCCTAATAAAATTCGTTAAACTTCTTGTGTCAAGTCCAGTAATACCAACTATTTTATTTTTTTTTAACAAAGCATCTAAATGTTGAAAAGATCTATAGTTTGAAGGTGATGTTATCTCAGAATTTAAAATAACCCCTTTAGTCCATATCTTATCAGACTCGAAATCTTCTTGGTTAGTCCCTACATTTCCAATGTGAGGAAAGGTAAAATTTATTATTTGCCCAGCATAAGATGGATCTGATATTATTTCTTGGTATCCTGTTAATGAGGTGTTAAAGCAAACTTCACCAGTAGCCTCTCCCTGGTGTCCAATCCCGATACCTCTGAAAATTTTTTTATTTTCTAAAACTAAAATACCAGTGTTTTTTTGAGAATTTTTTAAGTGAGCTTTTTTTACTTTTTTGATCAATTACAACTCATAAGTTAAAGGTTAATACAATAATTGATTTATTATCGCAACAGAGATGTATTATAAAATTGTAAAAAAACAATTTTTCTTTTGAAGATTTTTTTCTTTAAAGTAGATTAAAAATTATGTCGTTAAAAGAAACAATTGAAACAGAATATAAAAATGCCTTAAAATCTAAAGATAAGATTAAAATCTCAACTTATAGGTTAATTTTATCATCAATTAAGGATCTCGATATTTCAAATAGGTCTGGCCCTAATAAAAAAGAAACAGATGATGAAGATATAAAAAAACTATTAAAAAAGATGATGAAGCAAAGAACCGAATCAATCGATATTTATAAAAAAAATAATCGCTCTGATCTTCTAGAAATTGAGCAAAACGAATTTAATATTTTATCAAGTTTTTTACCTAAGCAGCTGAATGACGAAGATACTAAAAAGATATGTGAGGAAATTATTTCTAAATTAGGTGCAAGCTCTATTAAAGACATGGGAAAAGTAATGGGTGAATTAAAAAAAAAGCACGCTGATGAAATTGATTTTTCAAAAGCTGGAGCCATGTTAAAACAATTATTAAATAAATAATGAAATACCCAAAAGAATATCTAGATGAAATTAAAACTCGTCTTAAAGTTTCTAGCGTTGTTTCAAAAGTTGTAGCTTTAAAAAAAAGAGGAAAGGAGTTTGTTGGACTATCACCTTTTAAAAATGAGAAAACCCCTTCCTTTACAGTTAATGATGAAAAAGAATTTTATCATTGTTTTGCAACTTCAGAGCACGGAAATATTTTTGATTTTGTTATGAAAACTCAAAACTTAAGGTTTGGAGAAGCAGTAAAATATCTTGCTAATATTGCAGGAATGCAACCATATCTATTTACAAAACAAGATGAAGAGAGAGAAAAAAATTGGAAAGAGTATTTATCAATTTATAGCAAATATGTTGATTATTATCATGATCAGCTATTAAAAAATGAAAAACTCTCAAACGCCAGAGATTATTTAAAGAATAGATCATTAGGTAAAAATGAAGTTAAAAGATTTAAAATTGGTTTTGTTGAAAAAAATCCAAGTTTTTTTGATGAACTTAAAAAAGAATTTGGTGAAAAAACTTTATTAGAAAGTGGTTTATTTTATTTTGATGAAAAGAAAAAAAAATGTGTAGAGAGATTCAAAGGAAGATTGATATTTCCGATAAACAATATTTCAGGACAGCCAATTGCTTTGGGTGGCAGAATAATTGAAAATTTAGATTATTTAGCAAAATATATTAATTCACCAGAGACTAACTTTTTTAAAAAGGGATCAAATCTATATAATTTAGACCTCGCAAGAAAATTATCTAATAAGTTAGATCATATTTTTTTAGTTGAAGGTTATATGGATGTAGTTGGTTTAAGTAAAAATGGAGTTGAAAATGTTGTTGCAAATCTTGGCACTTCTTTAACTGATAAACAAATTTTAACATTAAATCAATTCTTTGATGACATTATAATTTGTTTCGACGGTGATGAAAGTGGCTATAAAGCTGCTCTAAGAGCAGCAGAAAATTCTATAAAAGAATTAAAACCTGAAAAACAAATATCTTTTTTGTTTTTACCAGATAAAGAGGACCCCGATAGTTTTGTAAATAAAAATGGTAAAAACTATTTTTTAGATTTTACAAAACAGCACAAGTTACCAATTCATCAATTTATTTTCAGCCATTATAAAAAACAAACTGAGAATAATCCTTCTTCTATGGCAATATTTGAAAAAAAACTAAGATCCATAGCAAATACAATAAAAGATAATTTTATTAAAAAATATGTTCTTGAATTTTTTTTAGAGAAAATTGCAGAATTAACACCTCATTCCAATCAAAATAAGAATAAGTTTTCTATTAAGAAAACAAGATCACTTGAATCAACAAAAAAATTTTATAATGAAAGTAAGGGAATTACTGCTGTTGAGTTAAAAGAGTTTTCTTTATTATATTTGCTCTTAAATAACTTATCTCTTTTTCAGTCAAATATTCATTTAGTAGAAAATATCAAGTTATTTTCAGAAATTAATAAGCAAATATTCAGTTCGGTAATAAATAAATTAAAATTAAATGAGACTATTAATATTGAAAAACTTGATATTGATAAACAATTGTTAGATAAGATAAATAAGTTTGCGCCAATTAAACATATTCTAAAAGATAAATCTAAAAATGATAATCAAGTGATAGAGCTACTGGATGATATTTCAAAAGATTTATTTAATCATGATTTAGAATTAAGAATCCAAGAATTAGAATCGAAGTTTTCAGAAGATTTAAGTGAATCAACTTTTAATCAGCTAAAAGAGCTTAAAAACGAGAGAAAAATCAACTAATCTGAATAAATTAGCAATGGATTTTTGCTAATTTGATATTATATAAGTCTTTCAAACTTAAATTGCTGTGGAAAGAATTATTACTAAATCATTCGCTAGATTAATGGGTCGAGGAACTCATAGAGGTTTTATTACTTATGAAGAATTAAGCAAATCTCTTGGTAAGAGAAATCTATCAGATGAAAATTTATCACAGGCTTTTATTCATATTCTAAATGAAGGAATAGTATTAGTTGAAAAAAAATCAGATTTTAAAGTTTTAAGAAAAAAAGAAAATTCCTCTAAAGAAGAGGGTAAAACAATCGAAAAGAGTGATGACCCTATTAGAATGTATTTAAGAGAGATGGGTGGTGTTGAGTTACTTTCTAGAGAGGGAGAAATTGCGATTGCAAAAAGAATTGAGGCAGGAAAAGATGTAATGTTAATTGCATTGTCTCAAAGTCCAATCACTGCTCAACAATTATTTGAATGGGATGAAAAACTACAAAAAGATGAAATATTAGTTAGAGAGATCATTGATATTGATACTAACTATATGGAGGATGAAAACACAGGTCCTAGCGCAAAGCAAAAGAATGCTGGAGAAGACGATAAAGAGGAAAATTCGAATGAGGAGAGTGATGATGATTTCAACCCAACACTTGCAGCAATGGAGTCTGAAATTAGACCAAAGGTGTTACAAACAGTTCACACACTTACAAAAGAGTATCGAAAGCTGATAAAATATCAAAAAGAGAAGTTAGATTGTGTTCTTAATTCACAGACTTTTTCTCCATCAAAAGAAAAGGGTTATGCAAAAATTGTTAATGATATTTTAGAAAATATTAAATCCTTGCAATTGTCCCCATCTGTATTAGAGGAACTTGTTCAAAAACATTATGTTGAAAACAAAAAAATTATTTCTTTAGAAGGAAACCTTTTGAGACTTGCAATGGACCAAAAAATCCCTCGAAATGAATTTGTAAAGTTTTACATAGGTAATGAAATTAATCCAAATTTAAAAAAGTTTTTAGATACCAATACTTTATGGAAACAATTTTTTAGCAAAAACAAAGAGGAATTTAAAAATATAAGAGAAAGACTAATTGAGATTAGTCATAAACTGGGTATTTCTGTAACCGACTTTAAAAAGTTAGTTAGTAGGGTTCAAAAAGGTGAGAAAGAATCAAGAATAGCAAAAAAAGAAATGGTTGAGGCAAACTTAAGGTTAGTCATTTCAATAGCAAAAAAGTATACTAACAGAGGTCTTCAATTTTTAGATTTAATTCAAGAGGGAAATATTGGATTGATGAAAGCAGTTGATAAGTTTGAATATAGAAGAGGTTATAAATTTTCAACATACGCAACGTGGTGGATAAGGCAAGCTATAACAAGATCAATTGCTGACCAAGCAAGAACAATTAGAATTCCGGTACACATGATCGAGACAATTAACAAGATTGTTAGAACACAAAGGCTTATTCTTAGTGAATTTGGTAGAGAAGCAACTCCAGAAGAACTTGCAAAAAAACTTAGAATGCCACTAGATAAAGTAAGAAAAGTTTTAAAAATTTCTAAAGAACCAGTATCATTAGAAAAACCAGTTGGTGATGAAGAAGATAGTAGTTTAGGAGATTTTATTGAGGATACAAAAGCACTAGCACCTTTAGAACAAGCTATTAAATCAAATTTAGGTGAAGCCACAACAAAAATATTATCTACTTTAACACCAAGAGAGGAAAGAGTTTTAAGGATGAGATTTGGAGTTGGAATGAATACCGATCACACTTTGGAAGAGGTAGGTTTACAGTTTTCAGTGACAAGAGAAAGGATTCGACAGATAGAAGCCAAAGCTCTTAGAAAGCTCAAGCACCCAAGTAGATCCAAACAACTGAAAAGTTTCTTAGAAAGTTAACTTGGGCCGTTAGCTCAATAGTAGAGTACTGCATTGACATTGCAGGGGTAGTTGGAGCGTAACCAACACGGCCCACCAATCTACAACATTTAAATATTTTTAAATATTTGGTCAAAATTTTTTTCAATTAAATTTTTACTATTTTCAAAGTTTTTAGAAATGTTCGACAATATATCTTTTGATAAATTTTTGTTATTCAATAATTTTTTAAGTATAATTTCTAAATCGTTGTAATTTTTAAACGTAATCTTGCTTTCTAAATTTCCCCAAATATCCATAGAATCAATTTGCTTACTTTGTAAGATTAATCCTCCTGCTTCGATTATTCCATTAGACCTTGAATATAAAGACGAGCTTCCCTCAGCCGATCCAAAGTCTAAGCAAATATTGCCTTTGTAAAGTTTATTTATATAATTAGGATTGAAGTTTGATGATAAAGCGTCAATTGAAAAATTTTTCCAGTCATCACCAATTAAGATAAACTGCTCATTAAATTTATTTTTCAGATATTTTACAATCTCAAGTCTTAGTAAAAGCTTAAATTGTTTGTAATAAACAAATATATCTTCAATGCTTTTTTTATCCAAATATTTTTCCCAAAATTTTTTTTTATCTAAAATTGTAAAATCACCTAAAATTTCTTTTTTACATTTTTCCCAAAGAATTTTTTGTTGATCATTTATATCTATACTGGCGCCCCCAATAAAAATAATTCTAGGTTGATTATTAATTTTTGAAAAATTAATATTTAAGGGATAAATTTGAAAAATATTTTTTTCTTCTTTAAATGGATTCTTGATACTCACAAAATTATTATCAAGATGTCTAAAATTACTGGGAATATTGAGATTTGTACCTCTTATAAAAAAATTTATTCCAGATTTTTTATTTATAATTAAAGGTCTTGCATCGCATGAAATGGCAAAACCAAAGTTAATTTTTAATAATATTTTTGCAACTAGATGTCTAAAAGGACCAGCCAGATTCAACAGAAAATATTTTCCATAGACGCTCGAACGTAAAAAGTTATTTAAATCTTTATACCTATATCTATGTTTAAATGCAAAAAAGATTAATTTCATATCTTAAGCTATCTGAAATAATTCTTAACTTTTTCAAAAATTTTTTTAAAACTTTTATTTTGTTTATTTTTTTCTACCCTAAAATCTTTTGCATTATCATCTATCCCCTTATTCGTTATAGGTTTAGATATAGTTTGCTTTTGTTTTTTTTTTATGAATATTGCAATTATTGATTCATAAACCTTAATTGACCAAATATTTTCTTTAAAGTTTACACTCTTTAATTTATGAGATTTATGATTAATTTTATCAATTTTATGTTTAATATAATTTATTAAAGAATATTTTTTATCTCCGAAACCATCCATATAAGATGTATGAGTATCTTCTACAACAATCAAACCATTGTGTTTAATATTACTTAAAATACATTCAATTGATGTAATCTGATCAACATATCTATGACCTCCATCATCTAAAATTATATCTACCATACCAACCTTTTTTTTGAATGTTTTCCAAAAATTAATGTCTGACTGATCACCAATAAAAACTTCAAATCCATACTTAGTCCACTTTTTTGCATCAGGGTTTATATCAATTCCAATAATTCTTGCTTTTGATCCGAAAAAATTTCTCCACATAAATAAAGATCCACCACCTAGGATACCTATTTCAACGAAAGTAATTTTCTTATTTCTATATTTTGAAAATAATTCATCATAAACCTCAAAGTATGTGGAGTGTTTAATACTCTTAAATTTACTTTTAGAAAAAGCTTTATAACTTAAATTTTTTTTGAAGCTCATTAGATCTTATATATATTAAAAAATAAGACTTTATATTCAATAAAAAATTTATCAAATAATTGCCAACAAACTAGGTTACATATAAAAACAATTAGGAGTAAAATATAAACATTCAAGCTTGATTAACTTTTTTAATGATATAAAAATTAAATTTTACTAAGGGCCTGTAGCTCAGTTGGTTAGAGCAGTACACTCATAATGTATTGGTCCCAGGTTCGAGTCCTGGCGGGCCCACCATTAAATTTTTAACTAATTCTGTGAAAAATCCTCTAAGACTTTGAATAAAGCTTCAATGTCATCATTATTTGAATTTAAAACAGATGCAAATTCCTC
Source organism: uncultured Pelagibacteraceae bacterium (assembly GCA_902541825.1). Taxonomy (GTDB): domain Bacteria; phylum Pseudomonadota; class Alphaproteobacteria; order Pelagibacterales; family Pelagibacteraceae; genus Pelagibacter. Next base: position 24,201 of record CACBRY010000009.1, read on the forward strand.
TTTTTGAGTTCTTGCTAAACTTAGGCCTTCGATAATTAAATCTCTGATCAACGGATTGTCTGGATTTTTAGTATATATTCGCCAATTAATTTTTATCTCAGGTCTTTCATTTGTAGCTTTTAAAATACTATCTACAATAGTGTAATTTTCGTTGAGCTTTTCTTTACTTTGTACATCAATTTCTGGATTAGTGTATTCTGCTAATCTGCTTGAAAAACTTTTTAAAAAATATTCCTCGAATAATTCGGCATACCTTTTTTTTTCTTGTTCATTTAAAGATTTTCTTTTCTTTCCAAGTGTATAAAATCCAATACCTCTGATATCCACAGTTTCTTTTGCGATTAGTTTTAATTTCCTAATTTTTTCATCTTTTGAAATATCTTCCCCAAGTAATTTAGATGCCCTATTGACAGTGGACTGTACAAAAATATCAGGCTCTATAGAAAATGAATTAAATGTTATTGAAAAAAAAATAATTGAAAATATTAACAATTTTTTTTTTATCATTTGGTAATGAAATTATTGTGTTTCTATTTCTTCCCAATCACTATCATCTTGAGTTTCAATAACTTTTTGGCTGTTCAAGATTTTTTGCTGTCTATCTTGTAAATAAAGACTTTTTACAGATGCGTAAAAATCAAGTGAGTTTTTCTCTAAATTTTCAATAGAGTCAAAGTTCTTAGCCCTAAAATCAACTCCACTTGTAACCTTGGATGAATAATAATCTACATCTCTAAAATAATGAGTATCGTTTCTTACAGTTACATTATACCAAGCATCACCTCCAAAAAAGTTAGCCAGTGAAGCAATAGTGTCTCTAGCAGTAGTAGGACCTAATACTGGTAGCACTAAATAACATCCTGGCCCAACACCATGCACAGCAAGGCTTTGTCCGTAATCCTCTTTTGTGTACTCTTCAAATCCTAAATATGACGCAACATCTAATAAACCTAAAATTCCAACTGTTGTATTGATTACAAATCTTCCAGCATTTATTCCTGCTAAAGCAAATTCTCCTTGAAGAAGATTATTTGGAACTGTAACTAAATTTGATAAATTGTTTAATGAATTGCTCACACCAGTTTTAACAGGAGAGGGCATTAATCTGTAAACGCTTGCGACAGGTTTAAAAATAACTTTGTCTAAGCCTTGATTGAGTGCAAATGAAGCTTTGTTAAAAGTTTCAGAACAATCTTTTATTTCAGATGGTTCATTTTTTTTTAAGAGTAATTCGCCATCTGAACCAGCATGCAAATTTGAAACTAACGTAAAAGTTGTAATTATTATAACTATAATTTTCTTAATCATTGTTGTTCTTGTATATTACAATGACAAACAAAATAAAATAAGAATTAATCAGAATTATAGCTTAAATGTGGCTTAAAATAACACAAAATTATTCTCCAAATTTTAATACTCCTAAAAGACAAAAAAAAAACATTAAATATATAATTATTCATTACACAGGAATGAAAAACGAGCTGTCAGCTTTAAATAGATTAACCGACTATAAGTCAAAAGTTAGCGCTCATTATTTTATTAAAAGAAATGGAAAAATAATTAATTTAGTTCCAGATCTTTATGAGGCTTGGCATGCAGGAAAATCAAATTGGAAAAATATACAATCTCTAAATCGTTATTCAATTGGTGTTGAAATACAAAATTCTGGTCATGAAAACTCATATGAGAAATACTCTAATAAGCAAATAAATTCAGTTAAAAAACTCTTAAGGTTTTTAACGAAAAGATACAGAGTAAATTGTAAGAATATTTTAGGACATTCAGATATTGCTCCAAATCGTAAAAAAGATCCAGGTGAAAAATTCCCCTGGAAAAAACTAGCAAAAGTTAAACTTGCACATTGGCATCAATTAAATGAAAAAGAACTTATCAAATATAGGCTAAAAAAAATTAATTTTTTAGAAGAGAAAAATTTTTTTACCAATCTACACAAGATTGGATACAAAAAAGTTCAATCAAAAAGCTCTATTTCAAAAAAAAGACTTTTAATTAAAGCTTTCCAGCGAAGATTTCGGCAGGGATTAATTAACGGGATTTCTGACCAAGAATGCCTAATTCTGAGTAAAAATTTGATAAAATCCTAACTAATTAGTATTGAAAAAATTTAATTTAATAATAAATTGTCCTAGCCAGATAAACGACTTATCGCTTTAAGCAATTAAAGAGGAAAGTCCGGGCTCCGCAAGGATACAGTGCCAGGTAATACCTGGCGGGGGCAACCCTAGGGACAGTGCCACAGAAAATAAACCGCCATAACATGGCAAGGGTGAAAAGGTGTGGTAAGAGCACACCGGTTCTATTGGTAACAATGAACGCTGGAAAACCCCACTGGGAGCAAGACTAAGTAGAGGTGACATTGTTGGAAAACTAAAAGCCGTCCTTGGCTAGTCACCTGGGTTAGTCGCTTGAGTTTGGAAGTGATTTCAAACCTAGAGAAATGATAGGTTTAAATGACAGAACCCGGCTTATAGTTTATCTGGCAAACTTTTCCTAATTTTAACCATCAACAATTTATGAATTAAATTATTAAAAGTTGCTCATTTAAACCATAAATTGTATGTATTGACAGCTTGCTAAAAAACCCATAATATCCCATATATTCCCATATAAGGGGAATAAAGGAATTTATGGTTTATGTTTTTATCAACCTACGAAAACAAATTAGACAAAAAAGGAAGGGTGTCGGTGCCGGCAAGTTTTAGATCTTACTTATCTAATTTAGGTTACAATGGAGTAATTTGTTATCCATCTTTTAACAATCAATCAATAGAAGCATGGCCCCAAGATAGAATCGAAAAAATTTCAAATTCAATAGACACTTTAAATCCATTTGAAGAAAAAAGAGATTTTTTTGCTACTTCAATATTATCAGAAAGTATAAATTTACAATTTGACAGCGAAGGAAGAATTTCACTCACATCAAAATTATTAAAACATGCAAAAATTAAAAATAGCATGGTGTTTGTTGGTCAAGGTAAAACTTTTCAGATATGGGAACCAACAATTTTTGAAAAATTTAAGGTCAATGCAAGAAAAAAAGCAAATTTAAATCGTGCAAGTCTTAAATGGGAGAATCAATTAAATAAATAAAAAGAGGGGGATAACAAGATGACAATTAACTTTAAAACTCCTGAGATCAGAGAGTTACAACCAAGACTTTTGGTAATGGGAGTGGGTGGTGCAGGTGGAAATGCAATTAATGAAATGATTGAAAATGGAATGCAAGGAGTGGAATTTATTGCTGTTAATACTGATGCACAAGATCTTAAACACAGTAAAGCAAAATCAAAAATTCAAATTGGTTTAAATCTAACTAAAGGTCTAGGAGCAGGTGCAAAAATTGACATAGGTCAAGCTGCAGCTGATGAGTCTTTAAATGATATCATTAATGTTTTACAAGGTGCAAATATGGTTTTTATAGCTGCTGGAATGGGTGGTGGAACCGGAACAGGTGCTGCACACGTAATTGCAAGAGCTGCAAAAGAATTAAATATTTTAACTGTTGGCGTAGTGACACTACCATTTTTATATGAGGGTCCCTCAAGAATGAGGAGAGCTCAAATCGGTCTTGAGGAATTAAGAAAACATGTAGATACTATAATAGTTATTCCCAATCAAAATTTATTTAAAATAGCAAATGAGCAAACTACATTTGAGGAGTCTTTCAATCTATCAAATAATGTTTTAATGCATGGGGTTCAAAGTGTAACAGATCTGATGGTAAGACCTGGGATCATTAATTTAGATTTTGCTGATGTTGAAACAGTTATGGCATCAATGGGTAAAGCTATGATGGGAACAGGAGAAGCTGAAGGCGAAGGTAGATCTATGAAAGCTACTGAGATGGCAATTAGCAATCCTTTAATTGATGACTATACTCTAAAAGGTGCAAAAGGATTACTTGTCAATATTACAGGCGGAAAAGATCTGAAGTTATTTGAAGTTGATGAAGTGGTTAACAAAATAAGATCTGAAGTTGAGGCTGATGCAGAGGTAATTATAGGTGCAATAACCGACCCATCTCTTGAAGGAAAAATTAGAGTGTCAATTGTTGCAACGGCTTTAGATGGACAACAACCTGAGACAAAATCAGTAATTAACATGGTACATAGGATCCAAAATAGAAATCCTGGATACTCTGATTTTTCAAATTTAGGATCTAATACCTCTTTTAATTTTTCAACTAGCACCCCAATCTCAAGTGGCGCTAATGCTTTAAAATTAGAGAATGAAGTATCAACTGAAAATGTTAGTGAGACTGTTGCGAATGAAAATATTAATCAAATTAATGATCAATATCACGAGGAATTATTAAAAAATCAACAAGCTGAAAGTTTAGTTGAAAACACTAGTAAAGATGAGGAAAGTTCTTTTACTCAAGAAGCTTTTAGCGATTCAACTAATGAAGATGAGATAAAAAATGATTTAAAAGAGTTTGGAGTAGATAGTGATGCACCAGACTTATTTAACTCTGAAAACGAGACCTCTTTAACAGAAAATCTTTTGTCCCAAGAAAATGAAGATGAAGAGGACGACTTAGAGATACCAGCATTTTTAAGAAGACAAAAAAATTAATGGTCTTCGTAAAAATAAATGGAAGCCACCATAGTACAGGATAAAACAAAACATTATCCAGTACTGCTAAAAGAAATTATTAGCATTATTACCCCTCAATATGGTGGCACATTTATTGACTGTACATTTGGTCAAGGTGGTTACACTCGAGAAATTCTTAAGAATAAAGATAACAAAGTAATTGGTTTTGATAGAGATTCTGAAAGTTTAAAAATTGCAAAAGAAATTGAAAAGGAATTTCCGAACCGATTTATCTTTAAGAATTTAAGTTTTAGTAAATTAGGAAATTTAAAACTCAAAAATGAAAACATCAGAGGTGTATTATTTGATTTAGGTTATTCATTCACGCAAATTAAAGATCCGAAAAAAGGATTATCATTTAATTCTAGCGGTTCATTAGATATGAGGATGGGTCAAAATAAATTTTCAGCTAAAGAAGTAATAAATAAATTAGATGGAAAAAGCCTTGTTAAAATTTTCAAATCTTTTGGCGATGAAAGAGATGCAAAATTAATCGTTAAAAATATTCTTAAAGATAGATTAGTAAAAGAAATAGATACCCCTCATTTAGTAAAAATTATCGAAAAATCAAAAAAAGGAAATAATAAAAAAATTCATTCCGCAACAAAAGTTTTTCAGGCATTAAGAATTTTTGTTAATAAAGAAATAAGTGAGTTAATTTATGGAATGATCCATGCAGCTAAAGTTTTAAAAAAAGATGGTATTTTGGTTATTGTAACTTTTCATTCTTTAGAGGATAAAATTGTAAAATATTTTTTTAGAAGTCTCTCAGAACATAAAAGTGTATCTAGATACCAACCTGAGGAAATACATGAAGAAATCTTATTTAACTTACTTCAAAAAAAACCAATAGTGCCATCAAGTCTAGAACTAAAAGAAAACCCTCCCTCTAGGTCTGCAAAATTAAGGTGCTTAATTAAAAAGGAAAATTTTTATGATTTTAAAACTGATATTTTAGACAAATTTAAAGATTTAATCGAAATTGAAAATCTTGGACTTAACTTATGAAAAAAATTCTAACTATAAGTTTAATTTTTTCACTTATTGTAATCACCTCTTTTATAAAAAATTCTACAAAGAAAATTGATGAGGAATTATTTAGTTTAAAAGAGAATTTATCAGATTTAAATTTAGAATTAAATAATGTGAAACTTGAATTTGATTATTTAAGCTCTCCAGAAAAGCTGATTAGTTATCAAAATCTTTATTTTGAAAATGAATTAACGCAAAAGAGTATAAATGAAATTGAAATTATTGACTTAACAAAGGAAAAAATTCTTACAAAAAATGTCGAAATTATAGATAGCGAAAAATAATGATATGAAGTTTATTCTCCAAGAAAACAAAGAGGAATTTGAATTTAAAAGTGACAAAAAAAATTTTGATATTAGATTTAATAGAATTGCATTTATTTTTTTTACTTTTTTCCTTATTTCTATAATTTATTGTGTTCATCTTACTCATCTGGGATCTAGAGATTTAAATTCCAATATTTCAAAGAATTATGGCTCTTTTAATAAAATTCAGAGAGCAAATATTTTAGATCGAAACAATCATTTTTTAGCAAAAACTGTTAATTCTATTGATATTGGAATAAATCCAGTTGAAGCGATAGATAAAAAAAAATTGCTACTTAATCTAAAATATATTTTTCCTGATAAAGATTTTGAATTAATTAATTCAAAACTTTCAAAAGATAAATTTTTTTGGTTTGAAAAAAAAATTTCAGATGAGAATTATGAGAAAATTATGATGTTGGGTGATAAATCAATAAAACCATATGAAAATCTTATAAGAGTTTATCCACAAAAAAATTTATTTAGTCATATAATAGGACAAATAGATGATGATAACTTGGGGATTTCTGGGTTAGAGAAATCATTAGATGTAGATTTAAAAAAAAACGATAAATCTATTCAACTTACTGTCGATAAAGATATTCAGTTCCTGATAAGAGAAGAGTTAATAAGGTTTAATAAAATATTTAAAACTAAAGGTAGTGCCTCAATTTTAATGGATATTGATAATGGTGAGATATTATCGATTATTTCGCTGCCTGATTTTGACCCTAATCAAAGAAAAAATATTACAGATGTGAATTATATTAATAGAGCAACTAAAGGTGTTTATGAATTAGGTTCTGTTTTTAAAACTTTTACCTTGGCAGCAGCCTTAAATGAAAAGATAATAGAGCCAAATACTGAATTTAAAAATCTAGAAAAAAATATTACTTGTGGAAAAAATAAAATAAGTGAATATGACAAAAAAATTCCCTCGAACTTAACTGCTGAAGAAATATTAATCCGCTCAGGCAACATAGGTTCGGTAAGAATCGGCCAAGCAATTGGGATTGAAAAATATAAAAAATTTTTAAATGATCTTGACTTAATTAACTCAATACAATTTGACATAGAGGAAATGGGTAAACCAATACCCTTTAATTGGGGAAAGTGTAAGCTTGCAACAACTTCATATGGACATGGAATAACTACTACAATTTTACAATTGACTAGCGCTTACTCTACTATTGCTAACGGTGGTTTTAGGATCAATCCAACTCTTATAAAAAAAGAAAAATATGTTAAAGGAGAAAGAATTTTAGAGGAAAATGTTTCATCAAATCTTGTTTCAATATTAAGAAAAATTGTAACTACAAAAGAAGGTACAGCAACTCTAGCTAATGTAGAAGGTTATGAGGTTGCAGGAAAAACTGGTACTGCAGAAAAAATTTTAATGGGTGGATACTCTCGGAAAAAGATTAATACTTTTGCTTCAGTATTTCCAGCCTCAAATCCTAAGTATAGCTTAGTTGTGATGTTGGATGAGCCTAAAACAAATAGTGAGTACGTTTATAATTATAGAGATGGATCAGGTATAAAATACAAAGGAACTCCTTTTAATACTGCAGGTTGGACTTCAGTTGAAGTTGTTGGTCAAATTATAGAAAAG
>CACBRY010000010.1 GCA_902541825.1 uncultured Pelagibacteraceae bacterium
TAGACATAATCCAGATATAGCCATCCTCATCAATATGACCTGCATCATAAGTTTGATAATAACCATCGTAGTTTGACATATAATTTTCTTTGTATCTTTGATCTGCATTCCAAAGAGTTGGAAATGTACCAGGAGGTAAGGGCAATTTAACTACAATATCTCCCATTTCGTTTGGTTTAGCTAAAGATTGATCTGACTTAATAATTTTTACATCATATCCTGGCACTGCTTTACAGGCTGAACCATATTTTGTTTTCATCATTTCAATTCCTGTGCAATTTGAGCTTATTGCCCAACTTGTTTCAGTTTGCCACCAATGGTCTATTACTGGAACTTTTAATAAATTTTCTGCCCATTTGATTGTATCTGGATCTGCTCTTTCTCCTGCAAGAAATAAACTTTCAAAACTACTTAAATCGTATTTAGAGAAGAATTTTCCGTCAGGATCTTCTTTTTTAATTGCTCTAAATGCTGTTGGAGCCGTAAATAAAGATTTTACCTTATAATCAGATATGATTTTCCAGAAAGCCCCTGCATCAGGTGTGCCTACAGGTTTACCCTCAAACAAAACTGTTGTGCACCCTTTAAATAAAGGAGCGTAAACAATGTAAGAGTGACCTACAATCCAACCAATATCACTAGCTGACCACCAAATATCTCCTTCATCAATGTTGTAGATATTTTTCATTGTCCATTTCAAAGCTACTATGTGACCTCCAATATCTCTTACAATTCCTTTGGGTGTTCCTGTTGTGCCTGAGGTATAAAGTATGTAAGCAAACTCATTTGAATTCATCTCTACACATTCAGTATCTTTTGCATCAGCTAGTGCCTCGTCCCAACTAATTTCAGTGGGTGCATTTAATTTAGCCTCATGACCTTTTCTTTGAAATAAAACCATCTTACTTATCTTATGACTTGCTAGTTTGACTGCTTCATCTACTAATGGCTTGTATTCAACCGTCCTACCTGGCTCAAAACCACATGATGCTGTGACTAGAATTTTAGCTTTGCTGTCATCTATTCTGCTTGCAAGTTCATTTGATGCAAATCCTCCAAAAACAACCGAGTGTATTGCTCCAATTCTTCCACAAGCAAGCATTGCAATGACTGCTTCAGGGATCATTGGCATATAAATTATAACTCTATCACCCTTACCAACGCCTTGATTTTTTAAAGCACCGGCAAATTTAGAAACTTTTGATCTTAATACCTCATATGTTAGCTTACTTTTGTTACCTGTGATGGGACTATCATAGATTAGTGCGGTTTTTTTACCTTGACCCTTATCAATGTGAATATCTAATGCATTGTAGCAAGTGTTTGTAACCCCGTCCTCAAACCATTTGTAGAAAGGAGGGTTTGACTTGTTTAAAATTTTTGTGGGTTTTTTAAACCAAAATATATCGTCAGATGCCTCTCTCCAGAAATTCTCTGGATCTTCAATTGATTTTCTATAAATTTCCTTGAATTTGTCTGACATAATTAAAGTTGATTCGTTAGTTAATTTATTGTGGTTTTTAAATCACAAATTGTATTTAATTTTAAAAAATGAGTAAAATCAATGTAAATTAATGACAATTATGTCTTCTATTAAGTGATTTTATTTGGTATTTAACCACAACTTTTGCTTAGGGAAGCCTAAGCTTAGTTTATATAAACTAAAATAAAAACTAACTAAAGAGGGAGTTTTTTATGAAAAAACTTAAACTGTTTGCTCTAGCAGCGCTAGCCCTAGTGGGTTATGCAGGTGTTGCTAACGCAGCAGACGCAACGATGTTAGCTCAGGATGACTTTGTTGGAATATCTTTTTGGATAATTTCAATGGGTATGTTAGCGGCTACAGCTTTCTTCTTCATGGAGAGAGGTACTGTTAACCCTGCGTGGAAAACATCAGTAACTGTTGCAGGTCTTGTAACTGGTATTGCTTTCATTCACTACATGTACATGAGAGAAGTATGGGTTGCTACAGGTGACTCACCAACAGTATACAGATATATTGACTGGTTAATTACTGTGCCATTACAGATGGTAGAATTCTACTTAATTCTAGTAGCAGTAAGAAAAGCAAACTCTGGAATGTTCTGGAGATTGTTAATCGGTTCATTAGTAATGTTAATCGGAGGATACTTAGGAGAAGCTGGATACATCAATGCTACACTTGGTTTTGTAATCGGTATGGCTGGATGGATTTACATTCTATATGAAATATTCTCTGGTGAAGCTGGAAGAGCTGCTGCTAAAAGCGGTAACAAAGCTCTTGTAACTGCGTTCGGTGCAATGAGAATGATTGTAACTGTAGGTTGGGCTATTTATCCATTAGGTTATGTATTTGGTTACCTAACAGGTGGTGTAGATGCTAACTCACTAAACGTTGTTTACAACTTAGCTGACTTCATTAACAAAATTGCATTCGGTCTAGTAATCTGGGCTGCTGCAATGAGTTCAGGAGCTGGCTCAAGAGCAAGATAATTACTTAGTAATTAAAATAATTTTAGGGCGAGTATGTTTTACATACTTGCCCTATTTTTTTTGATCCCTATATTCAATTGAATGGCAAAAATAACATACATAACTTCTGACAATCAATCTCATACAGTTGAGGTGCAAAATGGTCTGACTGTTATGGAGGGAGCTGTTCAAAATGATATTCCTGGTATCGATGCAGATTGTGGTGGAGGGATGGCGTGTGCAACCTGCCATGTTTATGTCAAAGATGATTGGTTTAATAAAATTCCAAAAAAAGAAGATGGAGAAGATGATATGTTAGATATGGCATTTGAACCAAAAACAAATAGTAGGCTTAGTTGTCAAATAATTGTTTCAGATGAATTAGATGGACTTGAAGTAAACATACCATCCAAACAAGCTTAAATGAAAAAAACTGATGCATTAATTATTGGAGCAGGTCCAACAGGACTTTTTACTGCTCATCAATTAAAATTAATCGGATTAGATTGTGAGATAGTTGATAATTTAGATAAAATTGGAGGTCAATGCATCGAACTTTATCCTGATAAGCCAATTTACGATATACCCGCTGTACCCGAATGTACAGGAGAAGAACTTACTAATAATTTATTAAATCAATTAAAACCTTTTGATATCAAATTTCATTTAAGTGAAAGAGTTGAAGAAGTAAAAAAAGAGGAAAATAATTGGTTAGTAAAAACTAGTGGAGGTAATTCTTTTTTGACACCAAATGTAATTATTGCAGGTGGCGTTGGTTCATTTGAGCCCCGAAAATTTTCACCAAAAGAGTGTGAAAAATTTGAAAATAAATCATTGTTTTATTTGGTAAAAGATAAAAATATTTTCAATGGAAAAACAGTTTCAATTTTTGGAGGTGGAGATAGCGCATTAGATTGGGCTATTGAGTTATCAAAAGAGTCTCATGTTAACTTGATACACAGACGAGATGAATTTAGAGGCGCACAAGCTACTGTTGATAAAATGCACACATTAGTAAAAGACGGTAAAATTAATCTTTTTACTAAATATCAAATGGCAAATGTTCATGGAGAACAAACACTAGAAAGCATTGATATCAAACATGATAATGATGAAATAAAAAACTTAAAGACTGAATATGTTTTAGGTTTTTTTGGTCTTATTATGCAACTAGGACCAATTGCTAATTGGGGCCTTAATCTGAATAAAAAAACTATAGAGGTAGATACTGAAAAATTTGAAACTAATCAAAAAGGTATTTATGCAGTGGGTGATATCTGTAATTATCCTGGTAAATTAAAACTAATCTTGTCAGGTTTCCATGAAGGAGCTTTAGCAGCAAGAGCATGTTTCAAATTAGCAAGACCTGATGAAAAATATAGATTTGAATTCACAACAACCTCAACAAACTTATTGAAAAGACTTGGAAAAAAAGAGTGATAGATCTTTACTCAGCTAATACTCCTAATGGCAAAAAAATTAGTATTATGCTTGAGGAAATTGGATTTAATTACAAAGTAATCAAAGTTGATATTAATAATGGTGAACAATTTAAAGATGAGTTCAAAAAAATAAGTCCTTTAAGTAAAATTCCAGTAATTATTGATCATAAAAACAAAAAAACGATCTTTGAGTCTGGAGCAATCTTGATTTATTTAGCTGAGCTAAGTGGAAAATTTTATAATTCTGAAGAAAGATTAGAAATTAATCAGTGGTTGATGGCTCAAATGGGTTATGTTGGTCCAATGTTAGGTCAACACCATCAATTCCATCATTATAATCCTGGAAAAAGTAAATTTGGTGAGGAGAGATATTTTAAAATTTCTAAACGAATATACAAGGAATTGGACGAGAGATTATCTAAATCAAAATATTTATCAGGTGATAATTACACAATTGCAGATATTGGGACATTCCCTTGGATAGCAAGACACGAATGGCATGACATTGGCCTTAAAAATTATAAAAATCTTACCAGATGGTACGAGGAAATTTCAAAAAGAGATGGTGTTAAAAAGGGATTTGCTTTTATGGATGAAAATGAAGTTCCACCTAAACCATATTAGTTCATTGAGCTAAGTAATCTAAATAAAGACGCAAAAATTCCATGACCTGAAACCTCTATAGCGAGGACAATGATAATTATCAAAAGTATTTTTGTATCCATTAACTAAATACAATAAATAACAAAATTATCCAAAACAAACCATAATAATAATATATATACTTTTTAGTAAAATAATAAGTTACGGGATTATGAACTTTTTTAGTTTTTTTCTTTTTTTTAGTCATCGGCGTGAACTTTTTCATCCTTCTCATGTTTTTCCTGAGCAGCAATTGTATACTTTGCAACCGGTCTTGCCATAAGCCTTTTTAACCCAATTGGTTCTGCTGTATCTAAACAGTATCCATAAGTATCTTCTCTAATTCTTGCTAGCGCTTTATCTATTTCTGAAATGAGTTTAATTTGCCTATTAATAGCTTTCATCTCAACGTTTTTATCAGTGTAGGAGCTCGCCTGATCTACAATGTCTGCCGAAATGCTATTATCATCTAAACTTCCATTATAAAGAGCTTCATTATTTGCTCTTACCAAATCTTTCCTCCACTCTTGAAGCTTCATTCTAAAAAATACTTTGTGTTTCTCGCACATATATTTTTCAGTATCCTTTGGAATATAAGTTTTAGAAATTTTAATTGGACCTTTAATTGTCTCTTTAGTTTTAGCTACTGTAGTTTTAACTGATACTGTTTTAGCAGCTGTCTTAACTTTATTTTTACTGGCAGTTTTATTCTTTGCTTTTACAACTTTTTTTTTAACTTTGCTGGTTTTAGCCATATTTTCTAATTGAGTTCGAGGGAGTATATTCAGCAAAATATGGGTGTCAAGCAACGTTAATTATTGTAATTATTAAGCAATGATCAGTTTAAATAGAAATATAAATAACATATTTTTTATTTTTGTTTTATCACATTTATTAATTTGGACGGTTGTTCCTACAATAACTAATAAAAATCTACCCCTAGATGTCATTGAAGCATTAGCGTGGGGCAGCAATTTAGACTGGGGTTTTAACAAACATCCACCAGGAAGTGCATTTTTTCCAGAAATTTTTTTTCAGATTTTTGGTGCACAGGATTGGGCATATTATTTCTTAAGCTCATTATTTGTGGTGATTTCTTTTTATTTTGTTTTTAAAGTCGCTGATGAGATTTTATCAAGCAAACTATTAAGTCTTTTTTCCGTTTTAATTTTAGAAGCAATCTATTTCTATAATTTTACGACACCCGAGTTCAATGTAAATGTATGCCAGCTTCCATTTTGGTCTTTAGTGGTTTATTTTTCATGGAAAATTTACTCTTCAAAAGAGATAAAATTATCAGATTGCTTTTTTATTGGTTTATTTGGTGCAATAGGATTTCTCTCAAAATACTTATTTGTGTATCTATTAGCATCAATCTTTTTACTTTTTATGTATTTAATATTAATTAAAAAAGATAGAAAATTTGATTTCAAATATTTTATTACTTTAGAAGTTTTTGTAATTTTATTAATTCCTCATTTCATATGGTTATATGGTAATGATTATATAACAATTCTTTATGGCTTAAAAAGAACTGGCTTAGAACCAAGTTTAATAAATCATTTTGAACAGCCAATATTATTTTTATTTAAACAAATAGGAACACTTCTTCCGTTTTTCTTTTTAATCTGGTTACTGGTAAAAAAAATCCAATTTAAGTTTAATGTTAAAGATAAAAAATTACTATTTTTATTAGTCATAAACTTATTACCCATCTTTCTAATTCTTATTACTTCTGCGATAATGGGTTCTAAAATCAGAACGATGTGGATGACACCCTTTTATTTATATTTTGGGGTTCTATTTCTCTATATTTTGAAATCACAAATAAATATTAAAAAAACAAATTCTTTTTTATCGGGATTTTTGTTTCTATTTTTTTTGTCACCAATTATTTATTCTTACGTTTCAATTTCCCAAACAGATAAAAGAACCGACTATCCTGGAAAAGAGATTGCATCTAAAGTGCAATTAATTTGGAGTAAAGATTTTAATGGAGAAATTCAATTCGTGACAGGAGATGAATGGAAAGCTGGAAATTTATCATATCATTTAAAATCACGACCTGTTTGGGAGGGATCTACCAATAGTGAGATATTGAAAAATGCATCACAATTTATTTGTGTTGAAGATGTTTGTTTGGGAAGATACTAAAATTTGATTATATTATGAAAATAATAATTTTGACCCCGGTGTATAATGACTGGCAATCAGTATATAAACTAGTCGAAGAAATTAATAACCTATCGTTAAATAAAGAATTTGAAATTTCAGTTTATATATTTAACGATTATTCAAATCATGATCGTCCTGATTTTGAAAAAAATTTAGAAAATATAAATTCTGTAAAGATATTTAATATGAAAAAAAATCAAGGACATGCAAGATGTATTGCCACTGGTTTAAAATATATTTTTGAAAAAGATAATTTTGATTATGTTATTCCTATGGACGGGGATGGTGAGGATAGACCTGAGGAAATTGAATTTTTTTTAGATCAAATAAAAAAATCACAAGATAAACCTATTGTAGGAGAAAGAATTAAACGATCTGAAAAGATGATCTTTAAGATTTGTTATCAAGTACATAAATTTCTTACATTAGTATTCACAAGTAAGTCAATTAAGTTTGGAAATTATACTTGTTTACCGAAATCCATTGTTGAAAAAATGATTAATGAGAAAGCTACATGGAATAGTTTTTCGGGTTCATTAAAAAAAATTGAAAATGACTCAATTTCAATTCCCTCTATTAGAGGTAATCGATATTTTGGACCATCAAAAATGAGTTTTATAAATTTAATTAAACACTCACTTTCAATTATTAGCGTGTTTAGAAAAACTTTTTTAATTCGATCTGCATTATTTATAATAATTTATATTTTAATGATTAAAAGTAACGCATCAATAATCACTGCAATACCTCTCATTTTTTTATTAGTAGCTGTTTATTCAATTTCAAATTTAGCATTAAGAGAAAATATGGAAGAATTTAAAAATTGTTTAAGCCAAATAAATGATATTGAGAATATTAAATGAAAAAAAAAGATCTTTATTATGAGAGAATTCCTACAAAACTTTTAAGAGAGGATGTAAGATATTTAGGAAACATATTAGGGCATGTAATAAGGATACAAGAGGGACAAAAGTTTTTTAATCTAGTTGAAAAAGTTAGAAAATTATCAAAAGCTAATAAAGCCAATCCTAACTCAAAAAAACTAAATAATGATGTAATTAACGCAATCAAAAAACTTGATCCTAAAAATACTTTTAAATTAACTCGAGCATTTTCACATTTTATGAATTTTATGAATTTAGCTGAGCTAGTTGATGCCTCTAGAAGTATAAATGAAAATGAAAATAATAAAAAAAAATTAAATAAAAAAAATTTATTCATTGAGGAAATTTTTGAGGACTTGTTTAGAAAAAAAAATATTTCAGACAAAAAGATTTATGATTTAGCAAAAAATCTTAATATAGGTATTGTTTTAACAGCTCATCCGACAGAAGTAAAAAGAAGAACTTTAATTCAAAAATATCACAAAATTATAGAGATACTTGAGGAACGAGAATTGTTTAAAAATTTTCCTTCAAAATTAAAAGTTCTCGATAAAGATCTTTACGATGAGTTAACGATTATTTGGAATACGGATGATCTTAAAAGATTTAAACCATCACCATTTGATGAGGCTAGATGGGGATTAGCCATCATTGAAGATAGTCTGTGGGACACTGTTCCAAAAGTTTACAGAAAATTAAATTCTATATTTGTAAAAAATATGGGTAAAAATTTACCAAAAAACTTTAATCCTATTGTGTTTGGTTCATGGATGGGTGGTGATCGAGATGGTAATCCAAATGTTACTTCAGAAGTCACAAGAAAAGTAATTTTACTCTCTAGATGGGAAGCAGCTAAATTATATGAAAAAGCTCTTACTAAAATAATAAGATCCTATTCTATGGAAAAGGCTTCAAAAAAAATCTTAAGTAAAGTTGGTCAATCATTTGAGCCTTATAGAGTTTTTTTAAGACCTTTGAGAGACAAAATGAGAATTACCCATAGATCTATTGAACAACACTTGGTGCATAATAAGACGTTAGATCAAAAAAAATTATTAGGTTCTCGAGAGGAAATTCTTAAACCTTTAAGAGTTGTAAGAGAGTCTTTAGAGCAAAATCAAAATGAGAATATTGCTAGCGGTGAATTGTTAGATTTAATGAGGCGTGCAAAATGTTTTGGGATTAATTTAGCTAGATTAGATATAAGACAAGAGTCTGCAAGACATAAACAATTGATATCTGAGTTTGTTAAGACGAAGTATAAAAAAAATTATTCAAATTTTACTGAGAAAGAAAAAATAAAATTTTTAAAGAAATTTATAACTTCTAAATCTAATAAAATTAAAAATTTTCAATTTAAAAATAAAGAAAATAGGGAAGTATGGACAACCTTCAATACATTATCTAAAGAGCCACCAGAGTGTTTAGGTGCATATGTAATATCTATGACTACCTCTGCTTCAGATATTTTATCAGTATCTTTCTTACAAAAAGAGGCAAATATAAAAAACAAATTAAGAGTGGTTCCTTTATTTGAAACTTTAGATGATCTTGTTAATGCAAGATCCATAATGGAAACCCTGTTCTCACAAAAATGGTATAGAAAACTGATCAATCATGAACAGGAGGTAATGATTGGATACTCAGACTCAAGTAAGGACGCTGGAAAAATATGTGCTAGTTGGCATCAATATAAAGCACAAGAAGAAATAATAAAATTAGCAAAAAAATTTAAGATTAAAGTAACTTTTTTTCACGGCAGAGGTGGATCAGCTGGTAGAGGAGGAGGTCCGATACAGGCTACTTTAAGATCACAACCTCCTAACTCAGTTAATGGCAATATAAGAATTACCGATCAAGGTGAAGTAATTCAACAAAAGTATGGTTATGAACCTTTAGCTAATTATAACTTATGTAGTTACATTGGTGCTGTTACAGAGGCTACTTTAAATCCCCCACCAATTCCTAAAAAGAATTGGAGAGATCTTATCGAAAAAATGTCTGATATTTCAAAAAATTCTTATAGAAAAAATATAAATCAAAGTTCAGATTTTATTCAGTATTTTAGGACTGTCACTCCTCATAAAGCACTTGGTAAATTATCCATTGGTTCAAGACCGTCAAAAAGAAAAAATGTTGATAATATAAAAAGCTTAAGAGCAATACCTTGGGTATTTGCGTGGACACAGATCAGATTAATGCTTCCAGCCTGGTTAGGAAGTGCAGAAGCATTAAGATACTCTTATATCAAACAGTTTAGAAAAACTTTATATGATATGGAAAAAAATTGGCCTTTTTTTAATTCAATGCTTGATATGCTTGATATGGTAATTTCCAAAGCTGATCCAGAAATTTCAAAAATTTATGAGGAGTTCCTTGCCGATAAAAAACTTCAAAGAGTTGGACAAAAACTAAGATTTCAATTTGATACGATAAAGGAATTAAATAAAAAAATTACCCCTAAGGAAATTTTGAAGATAAGAAAAGAATTTAGATCTAAGGTATTAGCAAGAAATATTTACTCTGAGGTTTTAAATATTATTCAGCCAATAGTTATTTACAAATTAAAAAAGAAAAAAGATAAAAAAAATAGAAAATATTTAGAGGACGCTTTGCTGACTTCTATCGCAGGTATTTCTGCAGCCATGAAAAATACTGGATGATACTTAAAAAGATTACTTTTTTAATTTTATTATCTTTTATTATTACCAACACCTCAAAAAGTGATTTTAAAGATATAAAAAAAAAAGCAATAATTAATAAGCCAGAAATTATTTTTCAAATTCAAAAAGACAAAAAAGGATGCATAAAAGATTTATATGTAAGTCCAGATAAAAACTATGTTTTACCAGTATTGAAAGTCGAAGCACCCTCTGGATACGGACTTGATAATAGATT
This sequence comes from uncultured Pelagibacteraceae bacterium, assembly GCA_902541825.1. Lineage (GTDB taxonomy): Bacteria > Pseudomonadota > Alphaproteobacteria > Pelagibacterales > Pelagibacteraceae > Pelagibacter. The sequence continues at coordinate 10,493 of CACBRY010000010.1, forward strand.
TGATTACGCCCTTAGTAAATTTGAGGATTTTAGCTTTCCTTGTGGTAGTGGAAATGTAGAAGCGTGTCAAAATGTTAAAAGAGTAATTTTAGAATGGGCAAAAGCTGATGCTGCAAAAAGAACTGGGCCCTCAGATGGAGAAGGAAGACATTGGAATGATACTTTAACCGTAAATTTATATATAGCTTCACCAATGATGGCAGCTTATTCGTTTGCTAAACAAGTAATAGTTATTTCAAAGGCTGAGGACAAAATAATCAAAGATTGGTTTAAAAGGATTGTCAGAAAAAATAAACATTTAATGTACGAATACTCTAATTATAAAACTGGATCAGGTGCAAACGGTACTCCTAAAAGAGCCCATAATCATGCTCTATCATCTGCAGTGAGTCATATGCAATTGGGAATTTTGCTTAACGACAGTAAGTTATTTAGAACCGCATTTAAAAATTTTGAAGCAGCCATAAGATATCAAAGAAAAGATGGAAGCATGCCTATAGAAACAAGAAGGGGTGGAAGGGCAATGTTTTATCAAGCAAGAGCCATGAATGCTTTGGCCGTAATTGCTATATTAGCTGAAAATCAAGGTTACAATGTTTGGAATTATGAGCATAAAGGTAAAAATTATCATAACATTGTTAAATTTTTTATAGATTTTACTGAAAATAATGAAATCGTTTTCAAGTATGCAAAAAGCATGAAGCATCCAGGACCTGCTAAAAATTATAAGAGACAAGATCTTAATAGTAGGTCGAGCAGCAACTGGGGATGGTTATACGCTTATGCTTCAAGATTTCCTGATCATGAAAATGTTCAAAGACTAAAAAAATGGTCTCAAGATAAAAGTAATCTTAATAGTTATCAGTGGGATATAGTTCATCATTATTTAAAAATTGGAAAAAGACCTTTTGGTTCAGCTTCTTGGACAGTAGTTGAACCTAATTGTCATTTTACTAAATAGCTCTAATTGTCGGGAGGCAATAAAAATCAGCTGTATCTATTTTAGATGAATATTGTCTTCTCATGTTCCATTTTTTATGAACGCCTGCACTTGCAAGACTTAATGTGGATCTGCCATATCTATAATTAGTATTGTCAATTGATCGCATTAAACTTTTTATCTTTTCATCTTTTTCTGATGAAAATAAATTTTTTCTGCCATCATCATTACGTAGTCCTGTAAGCATGACACCTGCTTTCTGATATCGATATCCATTCTTGAAAATATTTTCTAAAATTGAGACTGCGGTTTTAACAGTTTCAATACTATTATTTGTTGCAATTGGAAAATCAATTGTCTTTGCATTTGAATAATAGCCATAGTCTTTTTGAAAAGGACTAGTTCTGACAAAAACTGTAATTGCTTTTGCAACTAAAGACTCTGATCTAATTTTCTCAGATGCATTTAAACAATAGTTTGCAACCGCTTCTTTTAATTCTTGAAATTTTTCAATTCTTTTTCCAAATGATCTTGAAACGACGCAGCTCTTTCTTTTTGTTTGTGTTGTCTCTAAACCAATACAAGGTACCCCTCTAAGTTCCATTGCAGTTCTAGAACTTAAAACATTGGAACATTTTTTGATCCAAGTATTAGATTTATTTTTAAGTTGTTTTGCATTATAAATTCCATTCTTTTGGTAAAACTTCGTAAGTTGTCTACCAACACCCCACACATCATTAATTTCAACTTTTTCTAAGATAGGATCTAAATTCTCAATGCCAATTAAACTCGTTACTCCTGATTGTTTTTTCTTTGCGATATGATTTGCAACTTTACTTAAAGTTTTAGTTTTAGCGATACCAATACTAGTTGGAATACCAGTCCATTGTAAAACTGTTTCTCTAATTTCTCTTCCAACTTTTTCAACTTCTGAGTCTGGAAAATTAGATAAATCTATAAATGCTTCATCAATTGAATATACCTCTATTTCAGTATTAAACCTTTTGAGAGTTCTCATTACCCTTCTAGATAAATCTCCATACAAGGAATAATTTGACGAAAAAACTTCAACTTTATTTTTTACAATAATATCTTTTGCTTTAAAGTAAGGCTCACCCATCTTGATCCCCAGCGCTTTTGCTTCATTGGATCTAGAAATGATACAACCGTCATTATTGGATAAAACAACCACAGGTTTTTTTCTTATTTTTGGATTAAATAATCTTTCACATGAAACATAGAAAGAATTACAATCAACTAAGCCTATTTTTTTAGTACGTAGAATGGATGACATAAGTCACAACCCCCCAAATAAAAACATCTTCTTCTTCATTAATTAAAATTCTATTAGAAAAATCTTTAGACCCAGATGATAGAAATTTTTTATCTCTTTCTTGAACTAAAGTTTTAACCACAAGCTCATCATGAACATTTGCAATAACCGTTGAAAAATTTTTTGGTTTTAAACTTTTATCGACAACCAATAAGTCTCCATCATTAATCCCAACATCGACCATGGATTTACCTTGAACTCTGATGATGAAAGTAGCAGGAACATTTTTGATTAAATGCATGTTCAGATCGATATCTTCTTCGATATAATCAGTGGCAGGTGATGGGAAACCAGCACCAGCTTTATGTAGATAATAGGGAATAGTTAGTTTCATGTTCTTGTTTTGTTCTAATTTATAGCCCATTTATACAATGCACGCAAGAGGTTGTATTTTGAGTCCGTAATTGAATCAAAAGCGAATCAAAACGTGAACATCAAAACTATATTTTGTGTGCTTGTGGATAACTTCAACCAAGGATAGTCTTAATAATGAATGATAGAATTACTTATAGCTATAGAACTTATATTTTTAATTTATAAACTCTCACAAGACTAATATGAAAAAAATTTTATGGATTTTGTTACTAGGTTTTTTTGTAAATAGTAAAGCTTACGGTGAAGTTGTGAAAATAGATTGTACTTTATATTTTGATGGCCAGCCTGCAACAGCTTATTATGAACTTAGTTCTGTATCATCTGCTTGGTGGGCAGAGTTTATTGGTGATAAAATATTTTGGACGTCAATAACTGAACAAGAAGGTGGAAAATGGAGACCACTCTACCACAGTGTAGATAGAAGGACTGGTGTCTATGTAGTTGATTTTGGAGTAGTAATAAACAAGCGACCTAAAAAAGATGATGATAGGGTTAAGATATGGACTACTAATACGGGTACTTGCAAACCCGCAACGAGTAAAAAATTATTCTAAAATATGAAAAAATTAATATGTCATTGTGGTGCTGTCGAAGCAGAAATTAATTTAGATGGAGATTTAGCTAAAGTAATAAAATGCAATTGTTCTATTTGTAAAAGAAAAGGAGCAATTATGTCTATGGTAAAAAATGAAGATTTTAAAATTGTTAAAGGCGAAAAAAAATTAAAACTTTATCAATTTCATTCAAAAGTTGCCAAACATTACTTTTGCTCAGATTGTGGAATTTATACCCATCACAACCCAAGAATAAATCCAGCGATGACAGGATTTAATGTTGGGTGTATTGATGAAATAAATACTTTTGATATCAAAGATGTTCCAGTAAACGATGGTCAAAATCATCCTTTAGATAAAAAATAATTTTCATGCAACAATTTAGTTTATGCTTTGGTAGGGTAAAAAAAAACTGTTTAAAGTTCATTAAATCTCAAGAGACAAAAGCTGATAAATTCAAAAATAAAGAAAGGATGATTAAATCTTTCTTAATTCCTCTATGTTTTTGGATCAGTGAAAAAGCTGATAAAAAAAAACCGTATTTTGTAGGATTAGCAGGAGGGCAAGGAACTGGTAAAACTACAATTAGTTCTTTAATCAGAATTATATTAACAAAATACTTTAAATTAAATGTTTTTAGAATTTCAATAGATGACTTCTATAAAACAAGAAAAGAGCGAATAAATTTATCAAAAAGAGTTCATCCTATGCTTTTAACTAGAGGTGTGCCCGGAACACATGACATTAATATGATGTTAAATTTTTTTAAAAAGTCAAAAAGTAAGAAATTCATCAGATTAAAATTACCAAAATTTAATAAAGCTATCGATGACAGGTATAATAAAAAGAAATGGTACGATTTAAAAAAGAGACCAGATGTTATCATTTTTGAAGGATGGTGTGTTGGAGCAAGATCAGAAAAAAATAATACATTAAAGAAAACAATTAATTCATTGGAGAAAGCAAAAGATCAAAAACAGATTTGGAGAAAATATGTTAACAACCAATTAAAATCAAAATATAAAAACTTATATTCACAATTAAATTGTTTGGTTTATCTAAAAGCAAAAAATTTTAGCTTGTTACAAAAATGGAGATTAAAACAAGAGAGGAAACTTTGGGTTCAAAGCAAAGTGAAATCAAAAATAATGAGTAGAGGAGATGTATTAAATTTTATGCAAACTTATCAAAGAATTACTCAAAACATGTTTAGAAATATGCCAAAATATGCATCTGTTATATTCAATTTAAATAGTAACCATCAAATTAAATCTGCTGTATATAAAAAGAAATGATTAGGATTTTATTTATAATTATAAGTTTTATATTTTTGTTAAATAATGCGAATGCTGAAACTTTTTCTGCGGCGTTAAAAAAAGCTTATAATGACAACAATGAATTAAATGCTGAAAGAGAAAGCTTAAACATTTCTGAGCAAGAACTGAAAATTTCGATGAGCTCATACCTTCCTTCTGTAACTTTAAGTGGAAGTAAAAGCTCAGAGGACACCAATAAATTAACCAATCAGAACGGAACAGATGCAACGATTTCAGATGTAGACCCAACTGTGCAATCATTGACAATTACCCAAACATTAATAGATTTTGGAAGAGGTGCTGAATTAAGTAAAAGTAAAATTGGCATTGAATTAGCTAAAGCAAAGCTTTTAAAAAAAGAGCAAGAAATTCTATATAAATCAATTGAAGCTTATACGGGGTTAATTTCAGCAAATGAAAAACTTAAGATTAATAAATCCAATGTTAACCTGTTAGATCGACAGGTCGAAACAGATAGAATTAGGCTTGAGCGAGGTAATATATCTTTATCAGATGTTGCTCAATCAGAGTCCTCTTTAGCTGGGGCACAAGCAAAGTTAATCCAAGCTGAAAACGATTTTTTAACCAGTAAGCTAAATTATGAAAATGTGATTGGCACTATTAATGATGCAGAGACACTCGACAAATCATCTATCGTAATAGTTAATTTACCCAATGAATTAAATTCTGCAATAGAGATATCAAAAAAAGGTAATCCAGATTTAATTATAGCTCAACTTGAATATGAACAATCAAAAAAAGATACAACAAGTGCAAGATCTGATTTAGCCCCAACAGCAACCTTATCTTTTGATAGATCAAAAACGGATGATCTAAGTTCTACTTATGACGAAAAAGAACAGGATACATTAAAAGCAACTGTCACATGGCCTTTTTTTTCAGGTGGAAAGAATTATGCAAATTTGAATAAAAACAAAAGTCTGGAGACACAAAAAAATCTTCTTTTAAATAATATGATCAAAAAAAATCAAACGGATGTTGCTAGTGCCTGGTCAAATTATCAATCAAACAAAAGTTTACTTGATTCAGTAAGAGCCCAGGTGAATGCTGCAGAAATCGCAAATGAGGGAATTGTAGCTGAATATAATAGTGGATCGGATAGAACCACTTTAGAAGTTATTCAGTCTAACTCTTTATTATTGAATGCTCAGATTTCGTTAGCAGACTCTGAGAGAAACTACATTCTTTCGCAGTTTAATCTTTTAAAATCTATCGGATTGCTCAATAGCGAATATCTTAAATTGAGATAAAATTAGCTTTTTTAGGCTTAAATAAATAAATCTTGCCAATGAGAACAAAATGTGTACATTTATAAGCATGATTCGAGTGACAAAAATATTAAAAAAAGAGGCAAAAAATGACTAAAAATAACTTAAAAGTAGTTAAATCTACTAAAGATCAAGAATTGGATAATAAAGAGAAAAATAAAGCTTTAGACGCAGCAATCAGCCAAATCACAGATAATTTTGGAAAAGGTTCTGTGATGAAGCTTGGTGAAAAAAGAGCAATGGATATCGAGTCGATATCAACAGGTTCTTTAAGTTTAGATTTAGCTTTAGGAATAGGCGGCTTACCTAAAGGAAGAATTATTGAAGTTTACGGACCAGAGTCTTCTGGGAAAACTACATTAGCATTACAAGTTGTTGCTGAAGCTCAAAAAGCAGGTGGAATTTGTGCATTCGTTGATGCAGAGCATGCTTTAGATCCAGTTTACGCAAAAAAATTAGGTGTAAATACTGAGGAGCTTTTAATTTCACAACCAGATGCTGGTGAACAAGCTTTAGAAATCGCAGATACATTAGTAAAATCAGGCTCTATTTCAGTTATCGTAATTGACTCAGTTGCAGCTTTAACTCCAAAAGCTGAAATTGAAGGTGAAATGGGAGATCATCATGTTGGTCTTCAGTCAAGATTAATGAGTCAAGCTTTAAGAAAATTAACTGGTTCAATTTCAAATACAAATACAATGATGATTTTCATTAACCAAATCAGAATGAAAATTGGTGTTATGTTTGGAAGTCCAGAAACAACATCAGGTGGTAACGCACTTAAGTTTTATTCATCTGTAAGAATGGACATTAGAAGAATTGGTGCCATCAAAGACAAAGATGAAATTATTGGAAATACTACAAGAGTTAAAGTAGTTAAGAACAAAGTTGCACCACCATTTAAAGTTGTTGAGTTTGATTTGATGTATGGAAGAGGTATTAGCAAAATGGGTGAGTTAGTCGACCTAGGTGCTAAAGCTGATATCATTGAAAAATCAGGAGCTTGGTATGCTTATAAAGGTGAGAAAATTGGACAAGGTAGAGAAAATGCAAAAACTTATCTTGCACAAAACCCTAAAGTTGCTGCAGAAATAGAAATGGCAATTAGAGAAAAAGCTGGTGTGATTTCAAAGAAAATTGAAGGAAATCCATTAAGTCCTGAAAAAATTGAAAAGGAGAAGAAAGTAGCTGAAAAAGAAGAGGCTGCAAAAGAAACTGCTCCTACAAAGAAGAACTAGAATTAAAGGTCATCTTTAAATTATAAAGGCGCTTATTATAGGCGCCTTTCCCCCTTATCGTTATCTAGACATAGAACAAAAAAGCTGTATTTTAAAAATATGGCGGACAAATCATTAAATGAAATAAGAAGTACGTTTCTTAAATATTTCGAAAAAAATGATCATAAGATTGTTGAGTCTAGCAATTTAGTCCCAAATAACGATCCAACCTTAATGTTTGCCAATTCAGGGATGGTTCAGTTTAAAAATGTATTTACTGGTTTAGAAAAAAGAGATTATCAAAGAGCTACTACCTCTCAAAAATGTGTTAGAGCGGGTGGTAAACACAATGATTTAGAAAATGTTGGTTACACTCCAAGACACCATACTTTCTTTGAAATGTTGGGAAACTTTTCTTTTGGGGATTATTTTAAAGAAAGAGGAATTGAACTTGCATGGAATTTAATTACTAAAGATTTTGGTTTAGATAAAAATAGGCTTTATGTAACCGTTTTTAATGAAGATGATGAGGCTTTTAATTTCTGGAAGAAAATAGCAGGTTTTAGTGATGACAGAATAATAAGAATTGCAACATCGGATAATTTCTGGTCAATGGGCGAAACTGGTCCCTGCGGTCCTTGCTCAGAAATATTTTACGATCATGGTGATCATTTAAAAGGTGGATTGCCAGGAACCAAAGATCAAGATGGAGATCGTTTTATTGAAATTTGGAATTTAGTTTTTATGCAATATGAGCAAGTCTCAAAAGAAAAAAGAATAGATTTACCAAAACCATCTGTCGATACAGGAATGGGATTAGAGAGAATTGCTGCTCTTTTACAAGGCACACACGATAATTATCAAACTGATCACTTTAAGAAATTAATTAGCTCAATATCTGATACAACAAAAGTCAAACAAGAAGATAAGAATATATCAAGTTTTAGAGTAATTGCTGATCACTTAAGAGCAAGTTCATTTCTCTTAGCCGAAGGAGTTTTACCCTCAAATGAAGGTCGTGGATATGTTCTAAGAAGAATTATGAGAAGAGGAATGAGACATTCTCATTTGTTAGGATCTAAAGAACCAATTTTTTATAAAATTTTTGACTCTTTAAAAAACGAGATGTCAGGAAACTATCCAGAGCTTGAAAGGTCTCAATCTTTGATCAAAGAAACTTTAAGGATGGAGGAAGAAAAATTTTTAGTTTTACTAGATAGAGGTATCAAAATTTTAAATGATGAAATTGCAAAAATAGACAAAGTTTTACCTGGGGATGTCGCTTTCAAATTATATGACACCTATGGTTTTCCATTAGATCTTACTGAAGACATTTTAAAGAATAAATCTTTAAAAGTTGATCATCAGAAATTTGATGAATTAATGAAAAAAAGCAAGGAGCTTGCAAAAAAGAATTGGAAAGGTTCTGGAGATAGCTTTGAGGAAGCCATTTGGTTTTCAATAAAAGATAAAACTGGTCCAACAGAATTTTTAGGTTACGAGTCTAATCAGTCTGAGGGTGTTGTGTTAAACCTAATTAAAGATAACAAAGAAACAAAATCTTTATCTTCTGGTGAAGAAGGAATGATCATTACCAATCAAACCCCGTTTTATGGAGAGTCAGGTGGACAACTTGGTGATAAAGGTACAATTGTTTCTGGTAATTCTGTTTTTGAAGTAGAAGATACGCAAAAGAAACTTGGAGATTTATTTGTTCATTACGGATCTTTGAAAACTGGAGAAATGAAAATCAACGATGTAGTTGAAATGAAAATAGATGTAGAGAGAAGAGATAATCTAAAAGCTTATCATTCTGCTACACACTTACTCCACGAGTCATTAAGAAGAACCTTAGGTAAACATGTTATGCAAAAAGGATCATTAGTTGCTCCAGATAGATTAAGATTTGACTTTAGTCATATGAAACCAATTACTGATGAAGAGTTAGAAACTATCGATAAATTAGTTAATGAATATGTTTCAAATAGTTCTGAGGTAACAACAAGAATTATGACACCAAAAGCTGCAATTGAAAAAGGAGCACTAGCTTTTTTTGGTGAAAAATATGGAGAAGAAGTCCGTGTTGTATCTATGGGAAAGGAAAAAGAAACATACTTTTCAACAGAGTTATGTGGAGGTACACATGTCAAAAATACCGGTGATATTGGAAAATTTAAAACCGTAAGCCAATCGTCTATTGCTGCGGGCATTAGAAGAGTTGAAGCTTTAAGAGATAAACAACTTGAGGATTTTATTAAGAATAAAGAAAAATTATCAACTTTATCGACACAAAAAGATGAAGAAACGATTAAAGATTTGTCATCGCAAATTATTAAACGTGGAGGCAAACCAAATGTTGATAATAAAGATTTAAAAGAAATTATAAAAAATCTTTCAAGACAACTTGAACAACTAAATGTTAGTTCAGTTCTTCAAGACAAAACTAAAAACATTATTAAAGATGATAAGATAAATAATATAAAAGTTAGATTTCAAAAAGTGCAAGATTTACCTCCTAAAGATTTAAGAAAATTAGTTGACAATGGTAAAGAAGAATTAGGCAATGGTATTGTAATTGTTTTTGCAAGCAGTGAAGATAAGGTTGGCTTGGCAGTTGGTATTACTGATAAATTAGTTGATAAATATGATGCAGTAAAATTTGCAAAATTAGGATCAGAGATAATTGGTGGAAAAGGTGGTGGTGGTAGAAAAGATTTTGCTCAAGCAGGGGGTCAAGATAAGAGCAAGATTGATGAAGCTTTTGAAAAAATTAAGTCCTTAATTTAATTTCTTTTTTAAATTATTATCAATTTCATCTAGAAATTGATTTGTAGTTAAGTACTTACTTGATGGCCCAACTAATATTGCTAGATCTTTGGTCATAGAACCTCTTTCAACACAATCAATACAAACTTGCTCAATAGTGTTAGCAAACTTTATAAGATCATCATTTCCGTCCAATTTACCTCGGTGAGCTAAACCTCTCGTCCAGGCAAAAATTGAGGCGATAGGATTGGTTGATGTTTCCTTTCCTTGTTGATGTATTCTATAATGCCTTGTAACCGTTCCATGAGCTGCCTCAGCCTCCATAATTTTTCCATCAGGAGTTAAGAGTGTACTTGTCATTAAACCTAAAGAGCCATAACCCTGTGCCATCGTATCAGACTGAACATCACCATCGTAGTTTTTACAAGCCCAAATATATTTTCCACTCCATTTCATTGCACATGCAACCATGTCGTCAATTAATCTATGTTCATAAGTAATTTTTTCCTTATCGAATTTTTCTTTAAATTCTTTATTAAACACATCCTCAAATATATCTTTAAAACGTCCATCGTACTTTTTAAGGATTGTATTTTTTGTTGAAAGATATACTGGCCACTTTTTTATAAGACCGTAGCTAAAGCAAGATCTAGCAAAGTCTTCGATGGATTTATCTAAGTTATACATAGAAAGGGCTACTCCTGGTCCAGTAAAATTAAATACTTCGTATTTAATTTCATCTTTACCGTCTTCTGATGTCCACTTAACTTCCATCTTTCCTTTGCCTGGAACTTTAAAATCGGTTGCTCTATATTGATCGCCAAAAGCATGTCTGCCAATTACTACTGGATCTGACCATGAAGGCACTAATTTTGGAATGTTAGAACAAATTATGGGCTCTCTAAAAACAGTTCCACCAATGATATTTCTTATCGTCCCATTTGGTGACCTCCACATTTTTTTTAAATTAAATTCTTCAACTCGTGCTTCATCAGGAGTGATTGTGGCGCACTTTATACCTACACCAATTTTTTTAATTGCATTAGCAGAGTCTATAGTAATCTGGTCATCAGTATCATCTCTACTCTTCATACCCAAATCATAGTACTCAATACCGATATCAAGATAAGGAAGGATTAATTTTTTTTTAATAAATTCCCAGATTATTCTGGTCATTTCATCACCATCTAACTCTACAATGGGGTTTTTTACAGTAATTTTGCTCACTTTATTTATATCTTAATAATTGAATTTCGTAATTTTATATACATATTAATGAAAAATTATCAAATAGAAGAACATGTTTAGTAAGATATTTCCAAAAATTCACGCTGAGGGATACAAGTTCCTAGTTATCTCTGGAATTATTACAATCGTATTTTATAGTTTCAGTAATTTTTTAGGTTTAATTAGTTTGGTATTAACAATTTGGGTTTATTATTTTTTTAGAGATCCTGATAGAGTAATTATTGATGATAATAATTATCTGGTTAGCCCTGCTGATGGAGAGATTATAAAAGTTGAAGAAGTTGATGGTCCGAAAGAGCTAGGTTTAGAAAATAAAAAATTTAATAAAATCAGTGTTTTTATGAACGTATTTGATTGCCATGTTAATAGAACTCCATGCGCTGGAAAAATTGAGGAAATTTTATATAAGCCTGGAACATTTGTTAATGCTTCTCTTGATAAAGCAAGTGAAGATAACGAGAGAAATTATTTTAAAATTAAGGACACAGATAATAACGATATTATTGTAGTTCAAATAGCAGGTCTGGTAGCGAGACGAATAGTTTGTGAGTCTAATAAAGATCAAGATTTAAAACAAGGTGATAGAATTGGAATGATAAGATTTGGCAGCAGAGCAGATGTTTATTATGAGAATTACCAACCTTTAGTAAAAGTAGGTCAAAAAGCTATTTCGGGTGAAACACTCCTAGCTAAAAAATAAAATGGAACAACCAAAAAATAATTTGAAGATTGTAGCAGATAAAAAAAGAGCAAGAATGATCTTGCCAAATATGCTTACATTAATAGGGGTTTGTATTGGTTTAACTTCAATACGATTTGCTCTTGATGGAAGGTTTGAACTTGCAATTATAGCAATTCTTTTTGCTGCTTTAATAGACGGTCTTGATGGAAGAATAGCGAGATTAATTAGAGGGACTTCTAAAGTTGGAAAAGAATTAGACTCGCTTACTGATATGATCAGTTTTGGGGTGGCACCGGCATTTATAATGTATTTCTGGAAGCTTAATACTTTAGGAAGATTTGGTTGGTTGCTTTGTTTAGTTTATGTAATTTGCGTTGCATTACGTTTAGCAAGGTTCAACATAAATTCAAACCAAGAGCCTTCATGGAGAGATAATTTTTTTGAGGGAGTTCCGTCACCAGCTGGAGGTATTTTAGTTTTAACACCTTTGATCATTAGTTTAAGCGGATTTGACTTTGTTCAATTGAATTATGATTTAATGGTACCCATTTTTTTTATTGCGACTTCTTTTTTACTAATTAGTAAATTCCCTAGTTATTCTTTTAAAAAGATAGTGATCCCAAGAAAGACAACAATATTTCTTTTATTTGGAATAGTTTTATTTTTTGGTCTTTTATTGATTTATACTTTTAATGTAATTGCGATAAGCACTGCAATTTATGTACTTTTATTACCAATAAGTTTTTTTCATTTTCAAAAAATTAAGAAACAACACGAAAATGACAAAATTCAAGACGAAGATGACCTTGAAGACGTACTTTAATGAAAAAAAATGTAATCGTTTCTTTAGCCGATGCTAATTATTTTCCTTTACTAGATGAACTAGTAGATTCAATTAAAAGATTTAAACAGAGTGAAGATGTTGCTATCTGTATTTTGGATGCAGGATTAAAAGAAGATCAAAGAGATAGTTTATCTAAAAAAGTTGATGAAATTAAAAATGCCGAATGGGATATTGAAGTTCCTAATTATAAAGTTAAAGGTAAAGAGTGGTTGAAAAGTCAGGTCTCAAGAGCCTTTTTACCTAAATACTTTCCTAACTACGAAAAATATCTGTGGATTGATTGTGATGCATGGGTAAATGATTGGAGTTGCGTGGAATTATATTTCAAGGCTTGTGATGATGGAAAGCTTGGAATTACTCAAACTATTGGCCCAGGATACAAGATTACATCAAAAGTAAACTGGCTTTTTGGAAAGCTGGCGTTAATCAAATCTCAAAATTTTAAACACGCTGTAAAATCAAAAATTAGTTATGCAGATGCTAGGAAATTAGCTTTTGCTCCACATATTAATATTGGAGTTTTTTCCTTAGAAAAAGATTCTAAGGGATGGAGCACTTGGCAAAATAATTTAGAGAAAACTCTAAAAGCAGGTAATATTTTTGGATCTGAAGGTTTAGCAATTAATATGTCTGTTTATATTGATGATTTAGAGACGGAGTTTCTTCCTTTAAATTGTAATTGGATCACAAGTAATTTACTTCCAAAATATGATCAGAAACAAAGTACATTTGTTGAACCATACTTACCAAATTATAAAATTGGCATAATGCATCTTGCAGCAGGTATTTGGAAAGATGGTAAAGATATGCGAGTGGATAAAACTATTAAAATTGAATTAGAAACTTTAGATAAAAATAAGATACTTAAAAGTTTAAGATATAATACTTAATTGAAAAAAAATAAGATTTCAAAAAATTGGGTTAATAAACAAAGACGGGATACTTACGTGCGTCAATCAAAAGTTGACGGTTATCGAGCTAGGTCGGCTTATAAACTTAAAGAGATAGATGAAAAATTTAGAATATTTAAGGGTGGAATGTCAGTTGTAGACATTGGAGCTGCTCCCGGCAGCTGGTCACAGTATGTTGCAAAAGTAGTTAAGAGCGGAAAGATAATCTCTATAGATTTAAAAGAGATGGAAAATATAGAAAATACTTTACAAATTCAGGGTGACTTTACTTTAGTTGATACTCAAAACCAAATTAAAGAATATCTTAAAAAAAAACCAGATGTAGTCATGTCTGATATGGCCGTAAACACCACTGGGATAAAAAATATCGATTCAATTCAAACTGGTGAATTGTGTAAAGAGGCGATGGTTTTTTCAAAGGATGTGATTTCAGAAAAGGGTTTTTTTATTTCAAAAATATTTATGGGTAGTAACTTTAATGAAATTGTCGCACTGGGAAAAAAACTTTTTAAGGAAGTAAAGGTTTTTAAACCAAAATCTAGTAGAAAAGATTCTAAAGAAAGTTTCATAATTTGTAAAAATCTTAGATAGTTTCTTTAAATTTTAAAGGAATCGTATATAAATGATTATGGTTCCTATAAAAGAAGCACTCACCTTTGATGATGTAACACTTGTTCCCAAGTATTCTGAGATCTTACCCTCAGAAGTTGATACTAGCATTAAGCTTACAAAATATTTAAAATTGAATATTCCTTTATTATCCTCAGCTATGGATACTGTTACCGAAAGTAAAATGGCTATCGCGATAGCGAAAGCAGGTGGGATGGGAATTATTCATAGAAATTTAGATATAAAAAAACAAATTCTTGAAATTAAAAAAGTAAAAAAACTAAAACTTTTAGTAGGCGCAGCCGTTGGGGCTGGACCGAGCGAATTTAAAAGAGCAGAGGCAATACTTAAAGAAAAAATTGATATGATTGTTGTTGATACTGCTCATGGACATACAAAAAAGGTCTCAGAAATAATTAAGTTTATCAAAAAAACAAAAGACAAAAAAACTGCTCTTTGTGCTGGAAATATTGCTACACCTGCTGCAGCAAAATTTTTATTAAAGCTTGGGGTTGACGTCATAAAAGTTGGGATAGGACCTGGATCAATATGCACAACAAGATTAGTTGCAGGTATTGGAGTCCCACAACTTAGTGCAATACTAGAAGTTAGAAATGGAATAAAAAATAAGAATGTAAAAATTATTTCTGATGGTGGGATAAAATATTCAGGTGATTTGGCAAAAGCATTCGCTGCTGGAGCAGATGCAGTTATGATTGGCTCATTGTTTGCTGGGACAGATGAAGCACCAGGAAAATTAATTAGGAGAAATGGTAAATTATTTAAAAATTTTAGAGGCATGGGTTCAGTTGGTGCTATGAATAAAGGATCTGCAGATCGATACTTTCAATCAAAACAAAAGGACTCGTCTAAATATGTGCCAGAGGGAGTAGAAGGATTTGCAAAATATAAAGGTAAAGTTGATAATATGATTTTTAAATTAATTGGTGGATTAAGATCATCTATGGGATACTTAGGATCAAGACAAATTAAATATCTAAGAGATAAACCACAATTTGTTAAAATAACAAAAGCTGGTTTTTACGAAAGTATGGTCCATAATGTTGATATTGTCAAAACTGATAATAAATACTAATGAGAAAAATCTTTAAAATAACCGTTCTTTTTTATTTCTTATTTAATGTTTTTAATTTTTCTTTAGGTAGTGAAAATTTTTTTAATAAAGGGTTAGAGTTATTTAACAAAAAAAAATTTGAAGATGCTCGATTTATGTTTGAGAGAAGTATTGTATTTAATCCAAAACACTCTAATTCATATTTATATTTAGCTAAAATTTACAATCAGGAAAAAAATCAAAAGAAAGAGGAAAAAAATTTAGAGGCAACTTTATTGATTGAACCAAATAATGAAGAAGCAATGTTAATGTTGATGAAAATAGCATTAGAAAAATCAAACTACTCTAAAGTAAAGAGTCTTTCAGAAGACTTTGTCAAAGTTTGCAAAAATTTATGTGATAAAAATAAAAGTATCTTAGAGTCTTTAGCAAACTTAGAACCCAAAAATGAGTCTTGATCAAAATTTGAATAAGATTTTAATTGTTGATTTTGGTTCACAATTTACACAGTTAATAGCAAGACGAGTTAGAGAATTAGGAATTTTTTCTGAGATAGTAAGTCACAAAAAAATTAAAAGTAAAAATATCAATCACACGATCAAAGGCATTATTCTATCTGGTGGTCCTTTAAATGTTTATCAAATTAATAAATATTCCTTCGATAAAAAGATAATTCAAAAAGGTGTTCCAGTTTTAGGTATTTGTTTTGGGCATCAAATAATATCTAAATTAAATGGTGGAAAAGTGAAACAATCTAAACATAGAGAGTTTGGTTTAGCTAATATTACAAAAAAAAATAATAGTCTTTTAATTAAAAATTTATTTAAGAAAAAAAAGTCAATTAAAGTTTGGATGAGCCACGCTGATCAAGTTTCAAAATTACCCAAAAATTTTAAGGTGATTGCCTCAAGCCAGAATTCTAAATTTGCAGTAGTTGAAAATAAATTTAAAAATTATTATGGAGTCCAATTTCATCCAGAGGTGACGCATACAGAAAATGGAAAAAAACTAATAAGTAATTTTATATTCTTAATATGTAAAATGAGAAAAAATTGGTCTTCTAAAGATCAAAAAATAAAATTGATAAAAGATGCAAGACAAATGGTAGGAAATGATAAAGTCATTTGTGCTTTATCTGGTGGAGTAGATAGTAGTGTAGTTGCACAATTATTAAATAAAGCCATTGGTAAAAATTTACACTGTATTTTTGTAAATACCGGGCTCTTAAGAAAGAATGAGGAAAAACAAGTTGTTGCAACATTTAAAAAAAAATTAAAGATTAATCTTACATACGTGAATGCTGAGAGAGAGTTTTTAAGAAAATTATCAAATATTTCAGATCCTGAAAAGAAAAGAAAGATAATAGGAAACTTATTTATAAAAATATTTGAGCGTTATGCCAAAAAAATTAAGAATGTAAAATTTTTGGCTCAAGGAACTCTTTATCCCGACTTAATAGAAAGTAAATCAGTTACTGGTAGTCAAACATCGAAAATAAAATCTCACCATAATGTTGGAGGTCTACCCAAAAAAATGAAACTTAAACTAGTAGAGCCATTAAAATTTTTATTTAAAGATGAGGTTAGAAAACTTGGATTAGAATTAAACTTAAGTAAAGAAATTATTTCTCGTCATCCTTTTCCGGGACCTGGATTAGCAATACGAATGCCAGGAATAATAACCAAAGAAAAAATTAATATTTTAAAAGAAGCTGATCATTATTTTATTCAAGCTTTGAGAGATCACAATCTATATCATAAAATTTGGCAAGCTTATGCAGCTTTACTTCCAGTTAAAACAGTTGGCGTAATGGGAGATAATAGAACTTATGAGTATTTATGTTTGCTCAGAGCAATAACATCTGAAGATGGTATGACAGCAGATTTTTATGAATTTAAAAAATCATTTATACAAGAAATTTCAAATAAAATAGTGAATAGTATTAGAGGGATTAATAGAGTAGTTTACGATATAACTTCGAAACCACCGAGTACAATCGAATTAGAGTAAATGAATAAAAAGATTAAAAAAATTCTTAATAAAAAGAATAAATCAAAAATTATTTGTCTTACGGCATACTCCAAAAATGTTGCCACAATCCTTGATAAACATTGCGATTTAGTATTGGTTGGGGACTCATTAGGATCAGTTTTGTATAATTTCAAGTCCACCAAGCAAGTAACTTTAGAGACCATGATTAATCATTCTAAAAGTGTCAGACTTGGTATTAAGAAATCATTAATGGTTGTTGATATGCCTTATAATACATATCGAAATCCAAGTGAAGCTTTAAAGAATTCAAGATTAGTTATGAAAGAAACCAAATGTGATGCTGTTAAGTTAGAAGGGGGAAAAAAGATAATTCCTATCGTTAAAAGATTAATTAAAAATAAAATACCAGTTATGGGGCATGTTGGAATATTACCTCAAACAGATAAAAAATTTACCTTCAAAGGGAAAAAACTAAAGGAAAGTGAGAGATTACTTAAAGACACTAAACTTTTAGAAAATGCTGGGGTTTTTTCTATTGTATTAGAATGTGTAGAAACAAAGTTATCAAAAAAAATCTCCAACCATATAAAGATTCCAACAATAGGAATCGGTTCTTCAGTCAATTGTGATGGTCAAGTTTTAGTAATTGATGACTTAACAGGATTAAGTCAAAGTAAATTAAAATTTGTTAAAAAATTTGTTGATATAACAAAATTAATTGAAACTGGTGTGAAAAAATTTAAATCTGAAGTATTAAAAAAACAATTTCCTAAAGCCAAACATTCTTTTTCAAAATGAAACTGAATAAAATAGAGCCAAAATTTATTAAAAAAAATAATCCAAGAGTCGGTTTAATAACTTTAGCTAGTGATTTTAGAATTGAAAAAGATTTTAACGATATAATTTATGGGAAAGATATAGATTTATATTCAAATAGAATAAATTGCTATAATCCTCTTACTAATGAAACTTTGAAAAAGATGGCAGATGACATTCCCGAAGTGACCAAAAATATTTTGCCAGATCAAAAATTAGATTGTGTTGCTTATGGATGTACATCAGGAACTATTGCTGCAGGTTATCAATCAATCTACGAAAAAGTAAATTTAGCAAAACCTAATACAAAAGTAACAACACCTATTACTTCTGCTATAAATGCTCTTAAAACCTTAAAGATAAATAAGGTTTCAATATTTACTCCTTATACTGATGAGATTAATCAATCGGTTATCAATTATTTTAAAAATGAAAAAATAGAAATTTCTCAATTATCTTATTTCGATATAGCTTCTGATTTAGATATAGGCAAAGTTGATCCTCAACACTTATTTGATGTGTTAATTAAACAAGATTTGTCAAAAAGTGATGCGTTGTTTGTATCTTGCACAGCACTTCCAGTATTATCAATCATAAATGACATCGAAAAAAAACTAGGCAAAGTAATATTATCAAGCAATCAAACCTTAATTTGGGACACGCTTAAACAAATTGATAATCAAAATAAGGTTGATGGTTATGGGGTGTTGTTTAATAATTAGTTGATGAATTTTTCAATTGAAGAGTACAAATCTAGATTAAAAAAAGTTCAAAATTCAATGCAAGATAAAGGTATTGAAATTTTGATTTCACAAGACCCTTCAAATATGAATTATCTAACTGGCTATGATGCATGGTCTTTTTATTATGCACAATGTGTGATTGTTCATGCAAATGCTGATGAACCGATTTGTTTTGTTAGAGATCAAGATGCTGGTGGCGCTTATATAAAAACTTATTTGAAAGATGAAAATATTGTTAAATATCATGAAAAATATATTCACACTTGGCCGCTACATCCATACGATGCTTTAGTAGATTTAATAAAGGAAAAAAAATGGGATAAATTATCTATAGGCGTTGAAATGGATAGTCATTATTTCACTGCTTATTGTTATGAAAAAATAAAACAAGGATTACCCAATGCAAAATTGTTAGATAGCAAACGATTAGTAAATTGGGTTAGGCTTGTTAAGTCAGATGCTGAAATAAAATATATGAAAGCAGCTGCGCAGATCACTCAACTGGGTATGAAAAAAGCATTTGAGGCTATTAATCCAGGTGTAAGGCAATGTGATGCTGTTTCAGAAATATGGTCAACTTTAGTCAAAGGAACCTCAGAATTTGGGGGGGATTACGCTTCAATAGTGCCAATGCTTCCAACTGGAAAAGGAACCTCAGCATCCCATTTAACTTGGTCTGAGGATAAGTTTGTTGAAGGAGAGGCCACAATCATAGAATTATCTGGCGTAAATAAAAAGTATCATTGTCCAATGGCCAGAACAGTTTTACTTGGAAAACCTGACCAAAAAAAAATTGATACCATGAAAAAAACTAACGAAGCACTTCAAGCGGGAATTGATCAAGTTAAAGTAGGAAATACTGTTGATACTGTTGCACAAGCATTTTGGAAGATATTAGATAAATATAAAATAGAGAAAACTTCAAGGACTGGTTATTCAATTGGGATAGGTTATCCACCTGATTGGGGTGAGCACACTTTAAATATTTCAAAAGGTGATAAAACATTATTAGAACCCAATGTTACTTTTCATATGATTGCAGTAATGCAATTTGGAAATTGGGGAGTTGAGGCATCAGAAGCTATTAGAGTAACTGATAAAGGATCAGAATTATTTTGTAATTTCTCAAGAGAACTTCACGTTAAAAGCTAATTATTAAAGGTTGATATTTATTCTCACAAATGTTTTAAAGTTCCTTAAATTATGGCATCAAAAAAAGATTTCGTTAAATTTGATAAAGTCGATAAAAGCTACGATGGTAAAGTCTTAGTTGTTAAAGACCTTCAATTAGATATTGCTGAAGGAGAATTCATAACAATGTTGGGACCCTCTGGTTCTGGCAAAACAACTTGCTTGATGATGTTAGCAGGTTTTGAAACACCAACTAACGGTGAAATTTATTTAGATGGTAAAGCAATATCCAGCATACCCCCTCACAAAAGAGGAATTGGAATGGTGTTTCAAAATTATGCTTTATTCCCACACATGACTGTGTATGAAAATTTAGCTTTTCCATTAAGAGTGAGAAAAATTCCAAAAGATGAAGCTGATAAAAAAATTGATAAAGCATTATCAATGGTATCCCTACAAGGGTTTGCTGCAAGGATGCCAGGTCAATTGTCAGGTGGACAACAACAAAGGGTGGCTGTTGCAAGATCATTGGTGTTTGATCCACAACTAGTCTTAATGGATGAACCTTTAGGAGCTTTAGATAAAAATTTGAGAGAAAGTATGCAATATGAGATTAAACATATTCATGAAAGTATTGGTGTTACAGTTGTTTATGTTACTCATGACCAAAGTGAAGCTTTGACGA
>CACBRY010000011.1 GCA_902541825.1 uncultured Pelagibacteraceae bacterium
ATTTGCAGGAGGCTTTAGAAGATCAGAATTAGTATCAATTGAATATGAGGATATTGACTTTGTTAATGAGGGAGTAAAAATATTGGTAAAAAGATCAAAGACAGACCAAACTGGTCTTGGAATGATTAAGGCAATCCCCTATTTCGAAAATATAATCTATTGTCCTGTTATATCTTTAAAAGAATGGATTAGACATGCTAAAATTAATAACGGTAAAATATTCAATATATCTGACAAAACAGTAGCTTTAACAATTCAAAAATATGCACTTTTAGCTGGGTTGGACAAAACAAAATACGCAGGTCATAGTTTAAGATCTGGATTTGCGACATCAACAGCTGAAATAGGCGCAGATGAAAGAAGTATTATGGCGATGACAGGTCATAAAACAACTCAAATGGTAAGAAGATATATACAAGAAGCAAATCTATTTAAAAATAATGCGCTAAACAAAATCAAAATATGATTATTAGATGCTAAAATAGAGGATATAGGTAAAGTTTTTAATTTTTATAAGAAACTAATTAAAACTAAAACGTGAAAATAGACTGTATTTTACATGACATAAGACCAAGTATATATCCAAGAGTTACATTAGGTTCATGTAAAGGTCCATCATATTTTGTTTTTGATTTTAAATAATGTTTTTTAAAAAATTTCGTTGTGATTCCCCATTTTTTTAAAAATGTCTTATCCCCTCTATTTTGAATAAAATTTTTTTTTTTTCGAGTAGTTAATGAGCCAAAATGATAGACTTTAAAGTCATTTAAACCCTTAAATATTCTCACACCTTCTCTCCATAATTTCATATTAAAATCTGGATCAGAACCGATACCAGGGTTAAATTCTTCACTAAAACCACCTACTTTATCCCACATTTTTTTTGAAACTAAATGTGGAGCAAAATGGGTGCCCTGGTGATCATAAAAATTTAAGTTCTTATATTTTGATAATAATACATCTTCTCTAAAAGTATCCAGATTACTTCCAAAATCATGAATTATATGTCCAGAATTTGGCTCAATCATAGTGCCAGATAGATAGAAATTATCATGATCAAAACTTTTAACTTCACGAGATAAAACTTTATCCCAATCAGGGCAAAAATACATATCATCATGACTATAAAGAATGTATTTATTTGTAACTAATTTTGCAGCTTTATTGATCGATGAACAAAGACCAATATTATCATCTGAACTTGTATATTTATAATTGTTAGCTTTAATAAAATCTAATGTACCATCTGAGCCATCGTTAATATGAATAATTATTTCATGGTTAAAAGAAGAATTTTTCTTTAAACTTTTTAAACACAGTTTTAAATAATCTAAATTGTTATAAGTCGGAATTACGATCGAGATCATTTAACTGTACAGTCTGATTAATGTAGGAAATTTTAATATATTCTTATCTTTTTTAAATATTGATAAACAATTTCTTGCATTTTTTTCTGTTGTTTTATGGGTTATTATAACAATAGTTGCTGAATTTCTTTTTTTATCAGGTGTTTGTATAATTCTTTTTACAGACATTTTATATTTAGCCAATCGATTAGTTATAGAAGATAAAACACCTTGTTTATCTTTAACTTCAAATCTTAAATATAGAGAATTTGAGTAGTCATCATTATTAAAAGCCTTTACAGCTTTTCTTTTGTTTGAGGAAATTCCAAAAGGATATTTTATATTTCCTCTAAGAATAGACAATAAATCAGATAATAAAGAGGATGAAGTAGGTCCTGGTCCTGCACCCTCCCCTTGAAGTATGCTCTCACCAACAGGCTTTCCCTCGGTAATAACGGCGTTCATAACACCATTTACATTACCTATGTATGTGTCTTTACCAATTAAACACGGATGAACAGTTTCAAATAAACGATTGTTTATCATTTCACATATACCAAGTAACTTAATTCTAAGATTTAATTGATTTGCAATTTTGATATCTTTTAAATCAATATTTTCTATACCTTCCATAATACATTTGTGATGTGAAATTTGATTATTGAATGCAAGAGCTGATAAAATCCTAACTTTTGCAAAAGCATCAAACCCATTCAAATCTAATTTAGGATTACCTGGTTCAGCATAACCAAGTTCTTGAGCTTTTTTTAAAACTTTGTCAAAAATCTCATTTGAATTTTCCATCTCTGTTAGAATATAATTAGTTGTGCCATTTAAAATTCCATAAACTTTCTTTATCTTATTTGTAGCTAAACCCTCTTTAATCGTTCTAAGTATTGGAATTCCTCCAGCAACAGAGGCTTCAAATTCTAAATTTACATTATTCTGCTCAGCTAATTTAGCTAATTCATTACCGTGTTTAGAAATTAAAGCTTTATTTGGTGTTATTACATTAATCTTATTCTTTAACGCCATTACAACAATTTTTTTTGAAATTCCATCGGATTGTCCAATAACTTCAAATAAAATATCTATTTTTTTTTCTTTAAGAATTTTAAAGGGGTTCGTATAAAAAATCTTTTTATTAATATTATATTTTCTCTTTTTATTTTTATTTTTTGCAGAAATTGCAACGATATTTATCTTTTTTCCCGTTTTTATTTCTATTTCTTTTTTTTTTAACCTTAATTCATTGTAAAGATAAATGCCTACTTGACCCAAACCAACAATTGCAATGTTAACTATTTTATTCATCTATATTTGGATAATCACTGTTATTTACGTAAACTTTTAAATTTGATTTAAATTCCTCAAAAGTTAGATCTTTTGAAAAATTAATCTTTTTCTCTGTTTGAACAGGTGCACAAGAAATAACTAGAAAAAAAATTAATGATGATAATTTTTTCATAATAATCCCTCATTATTTTTAAAACCAAATTTCAAATTCATATTTTGAACTGCTTGACCTGCTCCTCCTTTAATAAGATTATCAATGACCGATAAAATTATTATTTTATCTTTAAATTTGGTTTTGCAGACAGAAATAAAGCAATAATTAGTATTCATAACGTCATTTGTGCTCAAAAAAGAGTTAATACTCTTTATCTTTACAAATTTATTCTTTTTATGAAATATTTTCAAAATATTTTGTACTTTATTTAAAGTAGTACCAGGCTTTAAGTCCAAATAAATTGTACTTAATATACCCCTAAACATTGGAATAATATGGGGCGTAAAAGTAAAATTGATTTTTGAGGAAGTGTAATTTTTTAGTTCTTGATCAATTTCTGAATTATGTCTATGAAAACCTACACCATATGCACTAAGAGATTCGTATAAATTTTTGTTTTTAAATTTTTTGTGTACTCCTCTACCCGCTCCAGAATATCCAGATTTGGAGTCTATAATGATATTCTTTAAGTTTATTGATCTTTTTCGAACTAATGGAACAAGTGGTAAAAGTATTGATGTAGGGTAACAACCTGGACACCCAATAATGCTAAATTTTTTAACTAATTTTCCAGTTATTTCAGGTAAAGCATAAATACTATTTTTTATGCTATTTAACGCTTTATGCTTTTGTTTATACCATTTTAGATAATCAGAAGCTTTATTTAGTCTAAAATCAGCAGCTAAATCAATTAAAGTATTTTTTTTTAATAAATCTTTTGAAATTAGTTGAGCTTCCCCATTAGGAAGAGCAGTGAATATGATATCAACATAACTTAAATATTTTTTATTATACTTAGTAATTCTTGGTAACTTTTTGGACTTTAATGAAGTATCATATGATGAGATTTTTTTTCCAGCAGAGGAATTACCACATAGATACTTTATATTGATATTCTTGTGTTTAATTAATAATTTTATTAATTGAACACCAATATATCCAGTTGATCCTGCAATTAGTACATTAAGCTTAGCCATCTGATATTATAACAGTTAAAAGTTAAAAAAGAATTATCTTTTAGAAAATTGAAAGCTTCTTCTAGCTTTTTTACGTCCAGGTTTTTTTCTTTCAACTGATCTGGAGTCTCGGGTAGTCAATTTTTCAGTTTTAAGTGTAGATTTCAATTTTTCATCAAACATAACTAAAGCTTTAGAGATTCCGTGTACCATCGCTCCAGCCTGTCCTGTTGGACCTCCACCTTTTACACTGCACTTTACGTCATATTCTGTTGCTTGATTTATAAGTTCGAAAGGTCTTACTATTTGCATTTTATGATTATCACTTGAAAAATAATCACTAAAAAGTTTACCATTTACATAAATTTTACCTGAACCCTTTTTTAGCCAAACTTTAGCTATTGATGTTTTTCTTCTTCCAGTAGCATATTTGCTATCTTTGAAGTCTAGTTTGATCTTAGGAGCTTTAGTCGATGTTTGAGTATTTTCCATTTTAGTTTCTTGTTATATTTTTAGAGTTTAATTTATCCAATTGTATAACTTGAGGATTTTGTGCTGAATGAGGATGATCATTTCCGACATATATTTTCAATTTAGTAAGTTGCTTTTTTCCCAACACTCCCCCTGGAAGCATTCTTTTTACTGCAAGTTTAAGAGCTTCGCCTGGTTTTTTTTTTGCAAGATTTTCAGGTGTAGTTTCTTTTATTCCACCAGGGTGACCTGTGTGTCTATAGTATTTTTTATTTTGAAACTTATTTCCAGTGAATTTGATTTGTTCAATATTTTTAACAACTACAAAATCTCCATCATCCATATGTGGTGTGAAAGTTGTTTTGTTTTTACCTCTAATAATTTTTGATATTACAGTTGCTAGTCTGCCTACTACAGCATTTTTAGCATCTATTTCATACCAATTAGACGATAATTGATCTTTTTTAAGGAATTTTGTCATTGTGCCAGGATTAATACTATTAATAAGATCAAAGTCAAATTGATATTTATATTGTTTTAAGCCTTTTTTTTGTTATATTGATAAAGCCGATTTGTTCCTATTGCGGGCTTACAGCTAAAGAGGAAATCATCACACAAATTCGGTAGGCATTTGAACTATATTGTGCGCCTTGCATAAAGCTAAAGCACTAAAAAAGGAGTAAAATGAGTAAAAAAAGAAATAATCCTGAAACCATTGCCATACATGGCGGTGATTACAGAAGTGACCCAGCAACTAATGCAGTTGCTGTGCCAATATATAGAACAACGTCATATCAATTTCAAAGTACTGAACATGCAGCAAATTTGTTCGCATTAAAAGAATTTGGAAATATCTACACTAGAATAATGAATCCTACTAATGATGTTTTAGAGAAAAGAATTGCAGCATTGGAAGGTGGATTATCTTGCGTAACAGTTTCATCTGGACAAACCGCTTCAAGTTTTGCAGTTCTAAATGTTGCCCAATCAGGTGATAATATTGTTAGTTCTACGGATCTTTACGGTGGAACGGTTTCATTATTTACACATACGTTAAGTAAACTTGGGATTGAAATTAGATATGCTGATCCAAGTGATCCTAAAAACTTTGAAAAGGCAATAGATAATAGGACCAGAGCTTTTTATGGTGAGACATTACCTAATCCATATTTGAGAGTGTTCCCTATCAAAGAAGTTTCTGATATTGGAAGAAAATATAATATTCCATTAATAATGGATAATACTGCTGCGCCAGTAATATGTAAACCAATAGAACATGGAGCGGCCATCGTTATACATTCATTAACAAAATATATTGGTGGACATGGAACAGCTGTTGCTGGAAGCATAGTTGATAGTGGTAACTTTGACTGGACTGCAGATCCTAAAAGACAACCTTTATTCAATGAGCCTGATGCGAGTTATGGAGGTGTTGTTTGGGGAAAAGCAGTACCAGAATTAACTGGGGCTAATGTACCTTTTGCAGTCAGAGCAAGAGTTTGTTTGCTTAGAGATTTAGGTTCAGCTTTAGCACCAGATAATGCTTTTGCAATAATCCAGGGACTTGAAACCGTAGCTCTAAGAATGAAGCAACATTGTGAAAATGCTGAAAAAGTAGTTAATTTCTTAAAAAAACATAAAGAAGTTACTAAGGTTATATATTCCACTGAACATGAGAAGAAAATAGCTGATAGAGCTAAACAATATCTTAAAGGTGGAAATGGGCCAATGATTGGTATTGAACTTAAAGGTGGTATTGAGGCCGGGAAAAAATTTATTGAGTCTTTGAAAATGTTCTACCATGTAGCAAACATTGGTGATGCAAGAAGTTTAGCTATACATCCTGCTAGTACTACTCATAGTCAATTAAATGAAAAAGAATTAGCAGCATCAGGTGTAACCCAAAGTTATGTTAGACTTTGTATAGGTATTGAGCACATTGATGATATTATTGATGATTTAGATCAAGCTTTGAACAAATCATCGAAAGGAAGTTTAAAAGCAGTTAGTTAAATTTTGTATTTAAATAAAAAAAATAAATACTTGAGCTAACCAAGAAAATTGAACTTATTTGGTGCATAGATGCAACATAAATCTGTGCACCATATAATACTGTGAAAATACCCAATATAATTTGAAGAATTATAAACATTCCCAAATAGTTAATAGATTTATATAAATTATACATCTTGTTTCTATAAATCTTGTAGAAAATTAAAATGTAAAAAATTACTATCAAATAAGCTAAATTACGATGAATAAATTGTACTAAAGAAGGATCACTTAGAGCTGCAAATTCAAATAGATTATTGATATTATTGTCATTAGGAAAATAAGTATCACCCATCAATGGCCATGAATTATAGATTTTGCCGGCATCCATACCAGAAACAAAGGCACCAATCGAAATTTGTAAAAAAACTAAAATTAAAAAAAATAAAGGAATGAATACGTTTAGTTTGTTTGTTATTTTTCTTGATATGTTAATTTTTAAATAATTCCAATAAATTAAAGATAAAATCAAAAAAGCCACAAATAAATGTAAGGATAATCTAAAGTGACTTACATCCACTCTATCAACTAATCCACTACTAACCATATACCAACCGATGAAACCTTGAAAACATATGAGAAAAAATATGAAATATAGATTAAATAATTTAGTGATCTTTATTTTAAAAGAAAAATAAATTAGTGGTATCAAATATCCAAGACCAATCAATCTTCCAAGAAATCTATGTGCCCATTCCCACCAAAAGATAACCTTAAATTCGCTTAATGTCATATTGTAGTTTTGTAATTTAAATTCAGGAATTTGTTTATAAAGATTAAAATAAACAATCCAATCGTTCTGGTTAAGAGGTGGAAAAAATCCAGAAAATAATTCCCACTCTGTTATTGAGAGACCTGAATCAGTAAGTCTTGTTAAGCCACCAACTATTATCATAAAAGATATAATCCAAAACATAACAATTAACCAAATTGATAGTTGATTATTTATTTCTGCATTTGTAGTGTACATGTGGGGATAAATATAATAATTTTCCTATTATCCAAATATATAAATGTCGCCTTTTAAAAAAAAAAAACTTAATAAGATAAGATTAAAGCTAGATAAATTAGATAATTCATTAATTAAACTAATAAAACAAAGAACTAATCTTGTAAATCAAGTTTTAAAACTTAAGGATAAAAAAAAAGAAATAATCGATAACAAAAGAATTAAAATAATTTTGAAAAATATAAGAAAAAAATCTCTTGCAAATAAAATAGATCCTAAAATAACCAATCGTATCTGGAAAAATATGATATGGTCTTACATTGATTACGAAAAAAGAAATTTTAAAAAAAAATAGCTACTTACTGTGAGGGGGCAGTTTTTTTTCAACAAAAACTTCGTGCTTTCTAGTGCTTGGGTTATATTTACGGGCTGACAGTTTAACTTTTGCTTTTTCACCGCCTGCTGGTTTTTTTACATAATAAAAAAATGGGCTGTCTGGTTTACTTTCAGGTACCAATCTAACTTTTACGTGTGTTTTTTTTGCCATTACTTATAATTTTTTAAATTTTTAACAATTTTAGAAATTTTTAAAATTTTATTTTTAAAATTGTTAGTTCTTATAGAATTATTTGAAATTTCGTCAAGATTTAAAGTATCGTTATTATTTGGATTATCTAGGATTTTTCTAACTCCATTTATAGTCATGCCTTGGTCTTTGAGAAGAAATTTTATTTTTTTTAAGATATCTATAGTCTTTTGATCATAATATCTTCTATTAGAATTTAATAATTTTGGTTTAACTTGCTTGAACTGCGTTTCCCAAAATCGAATAGTGTGTGTAGAAAAAACTCCCTTATTTTTTGACTTTAATTCTAAAATTTCTGCCACTTCTCCTATTGTTTTGTAAGCATTCTCAGATTTATTAGTCATTTTTATTATTAATAAATTCCTTAAATTCATTTGAAGGTTTAAATAAGACAACTTCTCTACTCGAAATAACTTTAGGTTCTTTAGTTTTAGGATTTCTACCAATTCTTGATTTTTTTCTTCTTATGGAAAAAGTTCCAAAGCCTGATAATTTGAGTTTTTTTTCCTCTTTTAGGTTAAGTATAACTGTTGAAAGAAAATCATTAATAAGATTTTCAGAAACTAGTTTTGAAAAACCTAACTGCATATAAATTTGGTTGATTAAGTCTTTTTTAGTTAAATTTATTCTCATTTTTAAATATTAAACTTTATTTTTTCTATCAAATTTCCTTTAACAATTTTATTACAAACATCTAAAGAATTTGAAAACCCTATAAAATCTGTACCACCATGACTTTTCACAACTGGTGAGTCTAAGCCTAAAAAAATTGCACCGTTATATAGTCTAGGATCTAGTCGGTTCTTAAATTTTTTCAAATTATTATAATTTAATAAGGAAGAAATTTTTCCTAACAGTGAG
Organism: uncultured Pelagibacteraceae bacterium; assembly: GCA_902541825.1. Classification (GTDB taxonomy): domain Bacteria; phylum Pseudomonadota; class Alphaproteobacteria; order Pelagibacterales; family Pelagibacteraceae; genus Pelagibacter. Next base: position 8,732 of record CACBRY010000011.1, read on the forward strand.
CCACTCATTGCATTTTTTAATTCTTTAACGATGAAATTTGCAGTTCCCTCTGCTGTTTTTAAAGCTATATTTCCAGTAAATCCGTCAGAAATTATTACATTTATTTTGCCATCCATAATTTGATTACCTTCAATGTATCCAGAAAAATCATAATTTTCAGATTTTTTGTTACTCAATATTTTAAATGTTTCTTTGATAGTTTCATTTCCTTTAAGTTCTTCCGAACCTATATTTAATAAACCAATATTTGGTTTTTTATCTGGGTATAAAGATGTATAAAGAGATGCACCCATAATTGAAAAATCAAATAAATTTTTTGAACTACATTCAATATTGGCACCTAAATCTAAAACAACACTCATTCCATTTTTATTTGGCCATAAAGCTGATAATGCAGGCTTATCAATATCTTGGATCATCTTGAGATTTAATTTTGCAATTACTAATAAAGCTCCAGTATTACCTGCAGAAATAACAATATCTGCCTCTTTTTTTTTAACACTTTCTATTGCTAACCACATACTTGTATCTTTGCCTTTTTTTGCTGCTTCTAAAGGACTATCTGTACTCATTACAAGATTCTCCGTATGAATTATCTCATAATATCGATTGTCAATTTCATCTTTAATTAATGAAATTATCTTATTTTTATCACCAAAAATTTTGAAAAAGTTTGCTTTATCATTTTTATGATTGTGAATAATGCCATCAATAACTTTTTTAGGTGAATTATCTCCACCCATTGCATCAACTGCAATTTTTATCAAATCAGCCATTACTTAATATTAAATTATTTAATCTTTGGGGTCTATAACTTGACGGCCTTTATACATGCCAGTTTTTAAATCTAGATGGTGAGATAATCTGTATTCACCTGATTTTTTGTCTTCAACAACATTTTTAGCCGAAAATTTCATATTTTTAGCTCTTCTCATTCCAGTCCTTGAAGGAGTTTGTTTACGTTTTGGAACTGCCATAATTATTGGTTAATTACACTTTTTAAATAAGAATTCAAAGTATTTTTTGATAAATTTAAATAATAATTATTGAAATAATCTGCCAAATCTTCAATATTTTTAAAATTTTCCAAAAATTTAGATATAATTTCTCTCTTTTTGATGTCTTCTAAATCATCCCAGAAATGAATGTCAGAAACAATAGCATGAAAAACATTAATATAATCTTTCATTTTTTTATTAATAGATTGATCACCATATCCAATTTCTCTTATACTTAATTCTAGCTGTCTAAAATTAAAATCATATATTTCTTGTAATTTTTTTTCATTTTCTTCAGATTTGAATACTTTTAAAAAAAAAGCAAAATGGAATAAGAAAACTAGCAACCTATCATTAAAACTATCTTGTTTACCAAGGCTTTTATAAAGTGTTTTATTTGTAGTTAATTTAATTAATTTGTTATAAAAATGTATATAATTCATTTCATGAAAATCTTTTTAATTATCTTAACAATTTTCATAACTAGTTGTAAATTAAATAAAGTTGTCAATCATCATGGTATTCATAATTTAGAGGCTAAAAGTCAAGAATTGTTAATAAACCAAACTAATATAAATCAAATAAAAAGTTTATTAGGTCCGCCATCATCAAAAAGTTATTTTGATGAAGATATTTTGATATATGTAGAAAGGAAAACCTCTAATTCAAAATTATTAAAACTTGGAAAGAAAAAATTAATTGCGAATAATGTTTTGCTATTAGAAGTAGATAATAGAGGAATGTTAATTAATAAGGAATTTTTAAATCAAGATGATCTTAATAAACTAAAATTTACAAACAAAACAACTGAAACAGTTGCTGGCAAAGAGTCTTTTGTATCTAGAGCATTGTCTGGGGTGATTACTAAAATCGACGATCCTCTTGGTAAAAAAAGAGGTACATTAGGTCGTTAATCTAACCAGCAATTACAGCTAACAATAATAATGCAACAATATTTGTTATCTTAATCATCGGGTTAACAGCTGGTCCAGCTGTATCCTTGTATGGATCTCCAACTGTATCGCCAGTTACTGCAGCTTTATGAGCTTCTGAACCTTTACCTCCATGATTACCATCCTCAATATATTTTTTAGCATTATCCCATGCACCGCCACCTGCAGTCATAGAAACTGCAACAAAAAGTCCTGTTATGATAACACCAAGTAACATTGCACCAACTGCTGCAAGAGCAGCAACCTGTCCCCCAATAGAAAGAATTATAAAATATAATACCACTGGTGAAAGAACAGGCAATAATGATGGTATAATCATTTCTTTTATTGCAGCGACTGTTAATAAATCTACTAATTTAGCATAGTCAGGTTTTTGTTTTCTTTTCATTATCCCTGGATATTTTTTAAATTGTCTTCTCACTTCAACAACAACAGCACCACCTGCTCTACCTACAGCCTGCATTCCCATTGATCCGAATAAGTATGGTAACATACCACCAATTAATAACCCAACGACAACATAAGGATTTGATAAATCAAAAGTTACCACAATACCTTCTAATGCAGATCCTGCCTCTTTCGAAAAGTGTTTTATGTCCTCAGTATAAGCAGCAAATAAAACTAGAGCACCTAAACCTGCAGAACCAATAGCATAACCTTTAGTAACAGCCTTTGTAGTATTTCCAACTGCGTCTAATGCATCAGTAGTTTTTCTAACTTTTTTGTCAAGATTTGACATCTCAGCGATACCACCTGCATTATCTGTTACGGGTCCATAAGCATCTAATGCTACAACCATTCCAGCTAATGCCAACATTGTTGTTACGGCAATAGCAATTCCAAAAAGTCCCGCAATTGAATTGGTAATTAAAATTCCTGCAACAATAATTAAAGCAGGTATTGCAGTGGCCTCCATAGATACAGCTAAACCTTGAATTACGTTAGTACCATGTCCTGTTGTAGATGATAAAGCAACTGATTTGACGGGTCTATATCCTGTTCCAGTATAATATTCAGTGATCCATATTAATAAACCTGTAATTATAAGACCAATCACACCACAATAATATAAATCCTTACCATTAAAAGTTTTATCATTTATTGTATACTCATTTGAAAAACCAATCACATAATCAGTGACTGGCCAAAGAACTAATAATGAAGCTATAGCTGATACTATGAATCCTTTATATAAAGCATTCATTACATTGTTATTTTTTCCAAGTTTTACAAAAAAGGTTCCTATAATTGATGTAATCAAACACGCAGCACCAATGGTCAAAGGGTAAACCATCATATTTAAATCTCCCATGAAAAAAATGGATGAAAGAACCATTGTTGCAACAATAGTAACAGCATAAGTTTCAAATAAATCTGCAGCCATACCAGCACAATCTCCAACATTATCACCAACATTATCTGCAATAACTGCAGGATTCCTTGGATCATCTTCTGGTATTCCTGCCTCTACCTTACCAACTAGATCTGCACCAACATCAGCACCTTTTGTAAAAATTCCGCCACCTAATCTTGCAAAAATTGAGATTAAAGATGCACCAAACCCTAATGCAACTAGTGCATTTACAATTTCTCTCTCATCAACTTCAAATTTTAGTAATAGAAAATAATAAACTGCTATTGCTAATAAAGCTAAACCCGCAACTAACATTCCTGTGACAGCACCAGATTTGAAAGCAACGGAAAGTCCTTCTGCTAAACCTTTTCTTGATGCCTCTGCAGTTCTGACATTGGCTTCTACTGAAACTAGCATACCAACATAACCAGCAATCCCTGATAAAGCAGCTCCAATTAAATAACCAAGACCAACAAGGGGACTAAAGGCAATACTAACTATTACCAAAACAACAACACCAACAATAGCTATAGTTTTATATTGTCTTGCTAGATATGCTTTTGCTCCAATTTGAATAGCTGAAGCAATGTCTTGCATTTTTGTATTTCCCGCACTTGAATTAAGAATATTCTTTCCAGTTAAATATCCATAAACGATAGATAATAAACCTGCTACAATTGTGTATATTAAAATAGTTTCTGCTGTTATGTTCATATAAACCCTAAGTTATTGTTGTTAAAATTTTTAAGCCGGACAATACAAAAAAGAATGAAAAAGACAACGATTAACTTTCAGAATTGGTGAATATAACCTTTATTTTTAGCCTCAATTTGCTTATTTTTTATATTTATAATCTTAGATTTATTTCTACCAGATATAATCTTACCAATTTTGGTAATCTTTATACCTGTATTATTTGATATTCTTTTTATGATTCTAGATTTAATAGGATTTGCTGTGAAAAGTATCTGGTAATCATCACCTCTAGAAATAATATCAATTTTTCTCAATTTTTTTATCTCAATCAACTGATTTAAAGTGTTTGATATAGGTATATTTTTTTCAAAAATATGAAAAGAAACACTTTGTCTATTAATCATCTTTTTTAAATCATCAATTAATCCATCTGAAATATCAATTGAAGTATTTGCCAGTTTTAATAAATTATTTATAAATTTTAATTGAAGATCAGGTTCAAAATATTTCTTGATAAAATATTTAGATATTTTTTTATTTACTTTTATTTTACCTTTAAGTATTTGAAGACCAACAAAACTATCTCCTAAATTTCCAGTTACATAAATATCATCGTTTAATTGAGATTTATTTCTGTAAACTATACTTTTTGAATAACCTAACGAAGTTATTGTAAAACTTAATTTATTTGAAAAAGTTGTATCTCCTCCACACAAACTTATGCCATATTTTTTTTGTTCTTTTTTAAGAGATTTTGAAATTTTTGATAAATTTTTTTTTGAAAAGTGTATTTTATTACCAGATCCAGAAATAAAGTAAAATTTTGGTTTAACACCCTTGCAAATCAAATCTGATATTGATGATCTCAAGATTTTTTTAATCACAAGATCAGGAGACTCGAAATTTACGAAATGAGTATTTATATTGTAAGTATCAACAGAAATGACTGTTTTTTTTGACTTATCAAAAAAAACGTCATCATTTAAACCAAGAGCAGATACATTATTCTTAGATAACTTAGAAAAAAAATTATTTACTAATTCAAATTCTTCCATTTTTAGACCTCAATTTTTTTCCTAAATCATCTAATAGAGCATTAAGATATTTTGTTTGAGAGTCCTCAAGAAAAAAATTAGAAGAATTTAGATATTCTTTAATAATGATATTTATTGATAAATTTGGTTTATACATAAATTCATAAGTTGCAGCTTTAAGAATAGTTTGAAAAATTTTATCTAACTTCTTAAAAATAAACTGATCCCCAAGTTTGTTATTCAATTCATCTAAAATAAGATCATTCCTTTCAATAGTGCCCAAAACAATATCTTTAATAAATTTTTTAAACCTATGTTTAGGAAAATCTAAATCATTATCTTCATTATAAAATTTTCCATAAAGTTTTTGAATAATGATTACTCTAGGATTATTTTTAGGCTTAAAGTAAGTCTTCATTTTTGTGATAATACTGAAAATACCGCGTTTGCAGCTTCAGCGCCTTTGCTTTTTCTAGCTTTTGCTTGTTTCATATTTAAACAAGTAATAATACCATTACCAACTGGTTTTTTTTGACTTACAGATATGTCCATTATTGCATTAGTGGATGCTTGCGAAATAAAATCAAAATGAGGTGTTTGACCTTTTATTACACAACCTAAAGCCAAAAATGCATCAAATTTTTTTGAATTTTTTGATATTGTAATCGGGATTTCAAAAACACCTGGAACTCTAATAATCTTTACACGATTTGACCTGGGTATATTTTTCAAAGCACTTTTTAGTAAACCATCACTTATATCTTTATAATAATTAGCTAAAACAATTAGAATTTTTTTATTCATTATATCAATTCCTGTTTCTTAATTTTAATTCCATACCCATCAAGTCCAATAACTTTTTTTAAAGATCTAGTTATTAATATCATATTTTTAATTTTTAGATCTTTGATTATTTGAGCTCCAATTCCATAATTTTTAATTGATTTATCATTTCCCTTTTTAATAAATTCTTTGTTCTTATATTTTTTTAATGTCTGTGTTACCGAACTTAAATTTGAGTCTTTTATAAATACTAAAACGCAATTTTGGTATTTTTTAAAATAATTTAGAGTTTTATTAAATGAATTTGGCAACTTTTGGTTTATAAGATAATTTTGAACAATATTTGATGAAATTACTCTTACTCTTGGAGTGATACCCCTTTTGATTTTACCCTTTACAAGAGCAAAGTGCTCTGCACCATCTAATAAATTCTCATAAATTCTAATTTTATATTTTTGTTTTTTGACACTAATTTGACTTTGCTTTTTTAACCTTATTAGTTTTTCTTTTTTTAATCTATAAGCTATTAAATCTTCTATTTTTCCAATTTTAAGCTTATGCTTTTCTGCGAAATCAAATAGATCTTGGCCTTTAGCCATTGTGCCATTTTCGTTCATAATTTCACAAATGACTGCTGAATTATTTTTTTTTGCGAGTTTTGATATGTCAACAGAGGCTTCTGTATGACCTGCTCTTACAAGAACCCCACCATCTTTAGCAATAATTGGAAAAATGTGACCAGGAGATACTATATCCTTTTTACTAACATTTTTTTTTGATGCGATCCTAATTGTTTTAGCTCTATCTTTGGCAGATATACCTGTTGTAATCCCCTTCTTTGCTTCTATAGAAATTGTAAAAGCTGTATTATTTCTTGATTGATTTACAGGAGACATTAAAGATAGATTCAATCTTTTAGCTTGTAAACTGTCCAGTGCTAAACAAATTAAACCACGACCATGTTTTGCCATGAAATTGATATTTTTTGCAGTTGAGTCTGATGATGAAATCACTAAATCACCCTCGTTTTCTCTTTTTTCATCATCAACTAATATGAACATGCCTCCCTTTTTAGCGACACTTATTATTTTTTCTATAGGTGCAAAATTATTTTTTTTCATAAAAATAATTTCTAACGTATTTAGACAAGATATCTATCTCAATATTTACTAAATCATATTTATTGAGTTTTGATAAATTAGTTTCTTTATAGGTATGTGGAATTATCCAAATTTGAAAACCTTTTTTGGTTACTTTTGAAATTGTAAGTGATATTCCATTTACACAAATTGAAGCCTTTTCAATAAGATGTTTTCTCTCTTTCTTAGGTATCTCAAAGTCAAAAATAAATGATTTATCAATTTTTTTTATACTTAAAATTTTCGCAACTGTATCAACATGACCTTGGCAAATGTGTCCTGAAATTTTTGTTCCATACTTTAGTGGTAGCTCTAAATTAATTATATCTTTATTCTTTATATATTTAAATTTAGATCGAATTATTGTTTCTTTTGAAAGATAAAACTCCATCAATTGTGATTTATAAGAAATTAAAGTTAAACATACACCATCACAGGCTACCGATAATCCAATATCTTTTTTAGATACTTTAAGATTGCTTTTTACAAAAATATTAATACCTTTAGGTCTTTCGATAATTTTTTTAATTATACCTTGATTATATATTATTCCATTAAACATTTTAAATTTTATATAATGTTATTTTATTTTTTCCTAAATCTAGTTTTAAGTCTATTTTCTTTTTATATTTTTGTTTCAATAAATTTAAACTATTAAAATTCAAATATTCTGTTTTTTTTGAGAGTTTTTTATCACTTTTATATAAATAAAATGTATTGTAAATTTTATTCCTTAAAAGATAATTTGTTAACTCATCACCTCCTTCTACTAATAAGTTTCTACAGTTCAATTTATATAATTTTTTTAATATAATTTTGATATCAAATCTTCCTTTATTATCAATTTTAGATTTGATTAAATTTATCCCCCTTTTTTTAAAACTTAAAATTTTTGAATTACCTGCTTTATTGTAAAAAATAATAGTATTAGATTTGTTAGCTGTTTTTATTATAAAACTGTTAACATTGGTATTAAGTTTACTATCTAAAATAATTCTTTTTGGAGAATATTTCTTTACCCCGTTTAATCTGCAATTTAATTTTGGATTATCATTATTTAATGTTTTATATGAAATCATTAATGAATCATTTTTATATCTCAATAAATGGGTAAATTTATCAGCCTTAGTGTTTGTAATTTTCTTATCTAATTTACTATAAATCAGATTATTTTTTGAAACTGCTATTTTACCAGTAACATATGGCAATTTTTTTTTTCTATTAAAAAAATATGTTGAATAAAAATTTTTAACTTTTTCCTCTAAAAGTCCTTTTCTTACTTTTATTTTTTTTGATTTTAGAATTTTAAAGCTTTTATTCTTAACTCTAGTGTCAACATCTGGAACTGAATAAATTACTTCTGAAATTTTAGATTTTATGATTAAATTTGTACAAGGTGGTGTCACACCATGATGACAACAAGGTTCTAAGGTGACATACATTTTTGATCCGTTTAAATTATCTATTGAGTTTTTTATTGCGTTAGACTCCGCATGGGGTCTACCATTTATTGAAGTTTGACCAATAGAAATAATCTTATCGTGTTTAACAATCACACATCCAACAGAAGGATTTGATCCTGTATGACCATATCGAGATTTAGCCAGTTTCAAGGCTATCTCCATATATAATTTATCTTTAGTTGAAAATTTATCTTTTTTTGTAGACATCAAGTTTGTCCACGAATTGTACAAAATCTTTTTCTTCTCTAAAATTTCTGTACACAGATGCAAATCTTACGTAAGCAACAGGATCTAGTTCTTTTAATCCGTCCATAACCATAGTACCTATAGTATTAGATGAAATTTCATTCTGTCCAAGATCCTCAACTGATCTTGAGATTTTACTAATAAATTTTTCAACTGTTTCCGTATCTAATGGTCTTTTTTTTAAAGCTATATAAATTGATTTTGCAAGTTTATCTCTATCAAAAGATGATTTTCGGCCACTTTTTTTAATTACCATTAATTCTCTATGTTGAATTCTTTCAAAAGTCGTAAATCTTTCACCACAAACACATAATCGTCTTCTACGAATAGCAGTGCCATCTTCGGTTGGACGTGAATCCACAACCGAGGTTTCACCTTTTTTTGCACAAGGACAAATCATTTACTACAAATTTTTATATATCGGGAATGACGAAGTTAAAGAAATAACTTCATTTTTTACTTCATTTTCTACTTTGCTGTTATCATTTGGATTTTCGGATAATCCTTTTAAAGTTTTTGTAATTAATTCACCAACAGTTTTAAATTCATTTAAACCAAAGCCACGTGTAGTAGCTGCTTGAGTTCCTAATCTTATACCTGAGGTAATCATTGGCTTTTCAGTATCAAAGGGGATTCCATTTTTGTTACAAGTAATGTTTGCTCTTGAAAGACTTTCAGCAGCAAGATTACCTTTAACATTGTAAGGTCTCAAATCTACCAACATTAAATGTGTATCAGTTCCGTTAGAATAAATTTTAAAACCATTATTTTTTAGAGTTTCAGCTAACATTTTTGCATTCGCTAGGACTGACTTTATGTAATCTTTAAATTCTGGTTGTAGAGCTTCTAGGAAACCTGCGGCTTTAGCTGCGATAACGTGCATTAAGGGACCACCTTGATATCCTGGAAAAACTGCAGTGTTAAATTTTTTCGCAAGATCCTCATGATTAGTTAAAATTATTCCACCTCTTGCACTTCTAAAAACTTTATGAGTTGTTGATGTAACAACATGAGCATGATCACATGGGTTTGGATATCCTTTTCCTGCAACTAAGCCAGAAAAATGTGCCATATCAACCATGAGATAAGCACCAACTTTATCAGCAATTTCTCTAAATCTTTTAAAGTCTATTACTCTTGAGTAAGCACTTCCACCGGCTATAATTAATTTCGGTTTATGTTCTAAAGCAAGCTTTTCAACATTATCATAGTCTATCAGTTCAGATTTTTTATCAACGTCATAACTAATTGCATTAAACCATTTACCTGACATGGAAATTTTTAAACCGTGAGTTATATGTCCACCAGAATTTAAACTCATTCCCATAAATGTATCACCTGGACTTAATAGAGCTAAAAATACGGCACCATTAGCTTGTGCACCTGAGTGAGGTTGAGAATTTGCAAATTTACAATTGAATAATTTTTTTAGTCTTTCATTTGCAAGATTTTCTGCAACATCAACATGTTCACAGCCGTTGTAATAACGTTTACCCGGATAGCCTTCTGCATATTTGTTTGTTAATACTGAACCTTGAGCTTCCAAGACAGCTTGAGAAACTATATTTTCTGAAGCAATTAACTCAATATGTTGTTGCTGTCTTATTAGTTCATCTTTAATAGCTTTATATAACTCAGGATCTTTTACGGATAAACCATCCTCAAAAAAACTTTTATAGCTATCATTTAAATAACTCTTTTCACTAGACATAATTAAATTTTTCTAATCCTTCTCAAGTGTCTGCCGCCATCAAATTTAGTATTTAAAAAAATTTTTATAAATTTGAAAGCATTTTTTTTACTAATTAATCTAGAGCCTAATGTAATGATGTTTGCATCATTATGCAATCTGGATAATTTGGTAGATTTTGCGTTAAAACACTGAGCTGCACGTATATTTTTATGCTTATTTGCCGCAATATTCATTCCTGTACCTGAGCCACATACTAAGATTCCAACGTTATTTTTACTAATTTTGACTTTTTTTGCTAATTTATGTGCGTAATCAGGATAATCAACACTATTATCATTTACAGGCCCAAGATCATTAAAATTTAATTTTAAACTTTTAAGGTGTTTTTTTATTTCTTCTTTTAATTTAAATCCGGCATGATCTGAGGAAATAAAAATTTTTTTCAAATTAGTTGAACTTGTAATCTAAAACACATGCAACAATATGTATTCTATTTTCTTCACCACCATTAAAGGCGTTATGATATTTTGTATTATTTGTAATCCAAACCGATCCATCTGCTGGCATGTGTTTAGCAACATTATCTATAACCATAATACAACCAGGGTTCGTGATTATAGGTATATGCAATCTAGGCTCTGGGTCTCTATGCCAACTTAAAGTTGATCGAGGTTCCTTAAGTAAAATTCTCATCCTACCTAATTTATACTTTGAGGACAAAACATCATACACATGTTTAAAGTAAGTATTATCATAATCTTTAATAAATTCACTATATGCAGATTCATTTATCGCTCCTTCCCTCATTACTTCTTTGCCAGATCTGTCAGGTTTAGTCCAATAAAGACCTCTTACTTTATTTCCTTTAATAGAATCTGGATCACCAGGAATTTGCGTTAAAGATATAGCACCAAAATGCGTAACGCCTGCGTCTTCAAACTTTTTAGTCTGAATAATTTGATTATACGCTTCTTGAAGTTTTGAGATGTCAAATTTTATTTCTTGTTTTTGAAAGTCACTAAAATCTAAAACTCGCTCTTCTTTTTTTAAATTTAAATTTATTATTTTTGTATTTTCAGCTGTCATCGTGATTGCTTTGTACCCTTTTTACTATATATGTGTATATTACATTTGTCGCATTTTTAAAATAAAATTAAATATGATTACAGGTAAATATCCTAGTTTAAGACTAAGAAGAAATAGAAAAAACAGCTGGTCAAGAAGACTTGTCTCGGAAAACAATTTATCACCGAATGACTTCATACTTCCTGTATTCTTGATTGAGGGTAAAAACAAGACCCAACCTATAAAATCTATGCCAGGTGTATATAGATATTCTATTAATAAATTGGGAATAATCTTAGATCGAGCTATTAAAAATCAGATACCTATGGTTGCTTTATTTCCTTATACATCACCTAAATTAAAAGATGATTTAGGAAGTGAGGCTTTAAATGAAGATAATTTAGTATGTAAAGCTATAAAATATATTAAAAAAAGATACAAAAACAAAATTGGAATAATGTGTGACGTAGCTTTGGATCCTTACACAAAACATGGTCATGATGGAATTCTCAAATCTAACAATATAATAAATGATGAAACTATAGAGATCTTGATTCAACAATCTTTATTACAAGCTCAAATGGGATGTGATGTGTTAGCACCATCAGATATGATGGATGGGCGAATTGGAAGAATTAGAAAAGCTCTAGACAAAGGAAATTTCAAAAATACTCAAATTCTTTCTTACGCAGTTAAATATGCCTCTAGCTTTTATGGCCCTTTTAGAGATGCCGTAGGATCTAAGGTTGCCTTAAAAGGAGATAAAAAAACTTATCAAATGGATTTTAGGAATTATGATGAAGCTATAAGAGAGGTGGCTTTAGATATAAAAGAAGGTGCAGATATGGTCATGGTAAAGCCTGGTTTACCCTATCTTGATATTATCAGATCAATAAAAAATAAATTTAAGATACCAGTTTTCGCCTATCAAGTTTCTGGTGAATATAGCATGTTATCCAACGCTGTAGAAAAAAAGATAATAAATAAAGATGCGATCTTTGAAAATTTGATGAGTTTTAAAAGAGCTGGTGCAAACGCAATAGTAAGTTATTACGCAGATAGATTAAATGAAATTTTACCTTAATTACCTCAGTGAATTTATGAACTGAGTTCTACTAATTGGATAGTTTAAATTATTTGGTTTTAATATGGTTTTTTCTAAAAAATCACTTACTAATTTCAATCCATTTAAAAGTATATTTAAATCATTAACTACAATTTTCTTATCAATTAAAAAATTTGGTATTATCTTTTTTTCATTTTTAGATTTAACTACATATATTATTTTATCATTTAATAACTCTTTAGTTGCAAAATTACTTAATTTTAAATCAAAACCTATGGTTTTGAGTAATTCTAATTCCCAAAAAATATAACCTTTTAACCATTCATCATTTGAGAGTATCAAATAAAATTTTTCAATAAGGTTAAATATTTTAATATTAGATTGAGACTCAGCTGTTAATAAACGAATTAAACTCATTGCAGAATTAATGCATGAAAGTTTTTGAGAATTTTCAAAATATATAGGTGAATAAACTTTTTGGATTTCTAATTTAAAATATCCTAATTTATTCTCAGATTTAGAGTTATAATTTATATATAGTTGATTTCCAATTTGAAGATAATTTTTTATTTTTTTCGAAGTACCGCCAAAAACGATACCAGATATTTTTCCATGATTTTTAGTATAAAGTTCCGAAATAAGAGAATTTTCATTATATCTATTTTTTGAAAGTAAAAAACCTGTATCGTCCCAATTCATCAAATCAAATTATCATTTAAACAAAGTAAAGCTGCATTCTGCTCTGCTTCTTTTTTAGATTTTCCCTCACCATTATAAAATTTCGTATTTTGTAATTTTACAGCAACTCTGAAAATAGGCTTGTGTCTTGGGCCGGTATTAGAGATTATTTTATAAGCAGGTAGTTTTTTAAACTTTTTCAACGAAAACTCTTGAAGTTTTGTTTTTGCATCAATTTGAGTAATCACACTTTCTTTTATTTTTTCTTTCCACAATTCTAATATAATTTTCTCTGTTATATTAAATCCTCTATCAAGGTAAATCGCTCCAATTAAAGCTTCACAACTATCTGATATCACTTTGTCTTCGATTGCAACTGATCTATATTTTGGATTAAAAATTAAAATATAATTTTGCAAATTAATACTTTTAGCAATTTCCAAACATGTTTTTTTATTTACTAATGAAGCATATTTTTTATCCAAAATTCCTTCCTTTTCTTCTGGATAGATTTCTAAAAGTTTTTTTGCGATAACTAGACCCAAGACTCTATCTCCTAAAAATTCTATTTTTTCATTATTATTCATTTTATTAAAACTTTTATGAGTAAGACTTTGAACAAGTAAATTTTTATTTTTAAACTTATAATCTATTTTTTTTTCAAGTTTAGAATAATCAATTTTCATCAAATAATTTTCTTAAAAAATCTGTCAAATCGAATAGATTTATTCCATTTCCAAAAAGCAAAAATACTACCAACTGATCTATCAGATGAAAAAAAAATAAACCTTGCTTTACCAACTAAATTATCTTCATGAACATAACCCACACTAGTTAAATACCTGCTATCTTTTGAACAATCTCTATTATCACCTAAAAAGAAATAGTGATTATTAGGAACATTAAAAACGTCTGAGTTCTTAAAAGTAAAATTTTTAAGATAAACGGTTTTATATATTTTTCCGTTTGGTAGTTTTTCCTCAAATGTAAAAACATTAATAGTCTTATCCCCACAATAAATTGGATCTTTTTCTGAAATTTTAGACTTTAAAATTTCACTATTATTTAAATATAAGTTTGTGTCTATAAACTGAATTCTATCACCTGGTAAACCAATAAGTCTTTTAATATAATCAGTTCTATTATCTGCAGGGGTTTTAAAAACTATAACATCACCTCTTTGTGGCTTACTAGAAAAAATTCTATTCTTAAAAATAGGTGGACTAAATGGAAATGAATGCCTGCTATATCCATATGAATATTTTGTCACAAAAAGTCTGTCTCCAACTAATAAACCCGGTTCCATGGATGAAGATGGAATATAAAATGGTTGAATAATTAAGGATCTGATAATTATAGCTATTATAAAAGCATAAAAAAGTGTCTTAAAGTTTTCTATGAAAAATTTTTTATTAAACATTTTTTGCCTGAATTATGGTGAATGCAATTGAATATTCTTTTTCATCAGATATTGAAAGAAATATATCAAAATTTTTCACTTTTAATGTTTTCAATATAATTTTTTTGGTTTTGTTGTTTAGTTTAAAATATGGTTTACCCAAATTATCATTTAAAATTTCAATATCTTTAAAATTTAACCCTTTTCTGAATCCAGTGCCAAGCGCTTTAGAGAATGATTCTTTCGCTGCAAATTTTTTTGAAAAATAGATAGATTTATCTTTTGCCAACCTAGAGTTTTTAATTTCAAGCAAAGTGAATAATCTTGAGATAAAACTTTTATTTTTAATAGAATTTTTAAGCCTTTTATTTTCAACAATATCTACACCGATACCTAAAATTTTCATTCTAATTTTTGATAATTCTTTTAAACTTTTTTATGACAAATGGTAAACCATAAAAAATAGACTCACCAATAATAAAATGCCCAATATTAAATTCTACTATTTCATTTATCTTAGTTAGTATCTTAGTAGATTTAAAATCCAGGCCGTGTCCAGCATGTACCTCCACACCAATTTTTGATGCTAATTTTGCACATTTCTTAATTTTTAAAAATTCCTTAATGAAAGATTTTTTTGATTTTATCAGATTAGAAAAATGTCCTGTATGAATCTCAATACAATCGGCGCCTATTTCTTTAGACAGATAAATATCCTTTATATTTGGGTTTACAAATAAACTTGTTCTAATCTTTTTTTTTTTAAATTGTGATATTATCTTTTTAATCTTATTTTTATTCCTCTTTAAATCTAAACCGCCCTCTGTTGTTATTTCATTTCTATTTTCAGGTACAATACAAATAAATTTTGGTTTTATTCTCAAAGCATTCTTAACAATATTACTATTTGTTGAAATTTCTAAATTCACTAATAATTTTTTTATTGAACAAATTTTTTTTGCATCTAAATCTCTTATGTGTCTCCTGTCCTCTCTAAGGTGTATGGTAATAGAGTCGGCGCCATTTTTATTTACAAATAATGCAGCTTTGTATGGATCAGGATGAATTTCACCTCTAGCATTTCGGACAGTAGCAACATGATCAATATTTACACCTAATCGTTTCACTTAATAAATCTGCTTCCTGGCGTTGAAATGGGAATTGAGTCTAATTCCTTTGGTATTTTGTTTGATTTATAAGTTGGTACTTCAATTTTAAGGTGTGAAATTATTTTTTTTTTTATTTTCAATGTTTTCTTTGATGATCTGTCAATGATTGTGGCAAAACCGACTAATTTTGCATTAGATTTTTTTATTAGTTTTACGCATTCCATGCTAGATTTTCCTGTTGTTATTACATCTTCAATAATGATAACTTTTGAACCTTTTTTAATTTTAAACCCTCTTCTCAAGGTAAATTTACCTTTAACTCTCTCACAAAAAATCGTCTCTTTTTTTAAAATCCTACCAATTTCGTAACCTATCACAATACCACCAATGGCCGGTGCTAAAATTAAATCAAATTTTCTAAAATTTTTTTTGATTTTAAAAGCTAATGATTTACATATTTTTTCTGCTTTTGATGGATAACTTAAAAGTTTAGCACATTGGATATACTTTGAAGAATGTAATCCAGAAGATAAAATGAAGTGTCCTTCTAATAAAGCATTAGTCTTTCTTAAAATATCTAAGGATTTTTTGTGTGAAAGCATTTCTTTTATCTTCGTGTCTAATTATCTTAAATTTTATACCTTTTTGTTTAAGCTCTGCAATAAAATTAGTAAAATTTTTCAAATCTCTTATTATCAGCTGAAATTTAAAATTGATATAGTCAGGTTTTTTTCCAGCCATTACTAAATTTGAAATATTCAATTTATGTTCACCTATTAATGAACTTACATTTCCTAATTGCCCTGGTTTATCAGGTAATGAAATCCACAAAGTGGTATTGTATTTTTTTATTCTTTCCTGCTTCTCCTCACCCCTATCATGCCAATATCTTCTTATAGCAGCTCTGGCTTTTCCAGTTTTTGTTGTTGGAATCCAGTGAAGTGATGGTGATTGATTTTTTGAAGTAATTATTTTTATTCTATCACCATTTCTTAAAATTGATTGAAGTTGACTCTTATTTCCATTTATTTCACATCCAACTGCTGTATCACCGATTTTTGTATGGACGGCATAAGCGAAATCTATTGCTGTTGCATCTTTAGGTAATTTGATTACTGAACCTTTGGGGGTAAAACAAAAAACATTTTCCTGGAACATTTGAAGTTTAGTATATTCGTAAGAGTGTTCAGGATTTTCATTTTTTTCTATAATTTCAACCAAATCTTTTAACCAATCATATTCTTTCCAGGTAAGAGAGTTGAATTTTTCTGAGGACTTATATTGCCAATGAGATGCTATTCCTCTCTCAGCAAAATCGTGCATCTCTTTTGTTCTTATTTGAATTTCTATGGGTTTTCTATTAGATCCAATAACTGCTGTATGAATTGATTTATAGCCATTAATTTTTGCTGAAGATATATAATCTTTAAATTTACCAGGTATACAATTATATTCTTTGTGAATTATTCCTAAGGTTTTATAACAGTCGTCAACATTATCTAAAATAATTCTAAATCCAATAATATCGGTAATTTGTTCTAAAGAAACTCTTTTTTTTTGAACTTTTCTCCAGATTGAAAAAGGTGTTTTTTCTCTTCCATAAATTTTTGAAGAAATCTTATTTTGATCTAATAATTTTCTTATTTCAGTTGATAAGGTCTCAAAAATATCTTTTTTATCTAATTTTATTTCATCAAGTCTTTTTTGAATTAACGATCTAGCCTCATTATTTAAAATTTCAAAAGAGAGATCTTCTAACTCATCCCTAATTCTATGCATTCCCATCCTGTCTGCCAACGGAGCATAAATTTCCATTGTTTCTTGGGAAATCCTTTTTCTTTTTTCCTCTTTTGAAATTGCTTTTATAGTTCTCATGTTATGTAATCGATCAGCAATTTTTACTAATAAAACTCTAATATCTTTTGAAGTTGCTAAAATTAATTTCCTAAAATTTTCTGCCTTGGAATTAGATGATGCATTATTTTCAAGTGCAGATATTTTTGTAACACCGTCAACTAAATCTGCAACTTCATCTCCAAATTCACCTTTAATAGTTTCATAAGTTGCATATGTATCCTCTATTGTGTCATGTAATAAACCCGTAGTTATGGTTGCACTATCCAATTTTAAATCAGTTAATATATTTGCTACTTCAATTGGATGGACTGAGTACGGATCACCAGAGGCTCTTTTTTGATTACTATGAGCCTTTACCGCAAAGTCATAAGCTTTATTTAACCTATCTGGATTTAAAAACTTATTATATCCTTTTACTTTATTTATTAAATCATCTGAATTAAGCATACTTATTATTATATCATTAATTCAGATTTGTTTAATAGATCTTATGTCTCTATTTGGTAATGATATTATGAGTTTTTTAATGTGATCTTTGGAAATTGGGTGTTTCCAATTTTTATTTAATTCAAATAATGGAAAAAGAACAAAATTTCTATTGTGCATTCTTGGATGAGGTAAATTGATTTTTTGACTAATTTTTTTACTTTTATAATCAATTATGTCTATATCACATTCTCGAGGGGCATTTTTATACCTTTTTTTACGACCGAGACTGATTTCAATGTCTTTGGATACTTTAAGTAATTCCAAAGGTTTTAAATCAGAAATAACTTCCAATACTATGTTTAAGTATTTAGGTTTACTTTCATCTGGCCATGATAAACTCTCATAAAAATTTGATGATTTGATAAGTCTGATATTTCTCAACGATAATTCATACTTAGCTTGTTCAATTTTATATCTTCTGTTTCCTAAATTTGAGCCTATACCTAAGTAGATACGATTAGCTTGATTTTCTAAAATATCTTGATTTATCACGATTCCAATCCCTATCCTTTTTACTTGCTCTTTTGTCATGCAGTTTTTTTCCTTTTGCTACCGCAAGTTCAATTTTTGCTTTTCCTTTTTTAAAATACATTTTAGTTGGAACAATGGTAAGACCGTCTCTTTGCATTTTTCCAATCAATTTATTTATTTCACGTTTGTTTAAAAGTAACTTTCTCTCATCTGTAGGATTATGGTTAGAATAACTGGCTTGTTTATAAGATGCTATATGAGAATTAATTAAGATCAACTCGCCATCTTTTTCAACAGCATATGAGTCTGCAATATTAACTTTTCCTTCTCTTATTGATTTAATCTCAGAACCTTTAAGGACAATCCCAGCTTCTAATAAATCCTCAAAAAAATAATTAAAACTAGCTTTTCTATTCAAACATATTATTTTTAAACCAGAATTGGTTTTTTTGCTCATTAAATTAATTTAGCTGTATGAAGAGCCTTTTTAATAATTTCTTTAGTAGTATCTGTTACTTTTACTAATGGTAATCTTACATCGTCATCACATAAATTTAATAATTTTGCAGCATACTTAACTGGGCTAGGATTGCTTTCAACAAACATAGCATGATGAACAGGCTGCAATATTTCATTTAATCTCTCAGCCTCTTTAATTTCATTATCATTGTTAGACTTTGAAAATCTTTGGAAATCAGAACAAAGTTTTGGGGCAATATTAGCTGTTACACTTATAGCGCCCACCCCACCTTTTCTATTAAACTCTAAAGCGTTATCATCATTTCCTGTTAATTGTATAAAATCTTTGCCTAATTTTTTTAATGTTTTGTCTACTCTTGTTAAATCTCCTGTTGCATCCTTAACACCAATAATATTTTTTAATTCAAATAATCTTGCCATTGTTTCAACTGACATATCAATCACTGATCTTCCAGGAATGTTATAAATGAGAATTGGAATTCCACATTTATCATTGATAGCTTTATAATGTTGATAAAGTCCCTCTTGAGTAGGCTTATTATAATATGGAGTTACAATTAAAGCTCCATCTGCTCCCATTTTTTCGGCATGCGTAGTCAATGAAATAGCTTCTTCAGTAGAATTTGACCCAGTACCAGCAAATACAGGTAATTTTCCATTACTTTCCTTGACACATAAATCAATTACCCTTTCATGCTCATTATGGCTTAAAGTTGGAGACTCACCAGTTGTTCCAGCGGGAACCAAACCATTTGTCCCATTTTCAATATGAAAATGTATTAACTTAATGTAAGTTTCATCATCAAGTTTATCATTTTTAAACGGAGTGACTAAAGCAACATTTGATCCTTTGAACATAAATACTTATAACATAGTTTGTGGATTCATATACTAAAAGATTATGCTAAAAAAATTCATATTTTTTATCAATTTATTTTTCTTCTCCACTACTACTATTTTATTTTCTGCAGAAATAATACCTTTAAAGAAACCAATCCAAACTAAAGCAGAAAAAGATCAGAAATTACTAATTGATGTAATGAAGCCTCTGCCAAAACCAGTTCCCAAAAAAATAGTAGAGGAAATTGAAAAAAAGTCTGAGGATGAAATAAAGTTAAAAGCTGAGAAAGACTTGGGTATTATTCTACCAAAAAAGAAACCTTTAATTGCAGGAACCAAAAAAATCGAAACAGCAAAAAAATCTAAATATTATAATAAGAAAGATTTCGAAATTGCAAAAAAGGCTATTTCAGAGATGAAAAAAGCAAAATGGCCTACCGCATTAAAAACAGCAAAAAGAGCCAAAGATAAATCGATCTATAATTTCATACAATGGAGACACCTACTGACTAAAGGAAACAAAGCATCATATTACGATTATAAAACTTTTATAGACAAAAACGAGGATTATCCACGATTGGGAAGAGTAAAATATTTAGCAGAGCATAAACTTTCTACAGACACTATTTCACCCAAAAAAATTATCGATTGGTTTGGTGTTGATGAACCTCTAAGTGGTTTTGGAAAAATGATACTTGGAGAAAGTATAATTCTCAATGGTGATACACAAAAAGGTATTTCGTATATTAAAGAAGGATGGATTACTGCTGAACTAAGCAAATCTGAATTAAGATTCTATAGAAAAAAATTCAAAAAGTATCTCAATGCGGATGATTATATCAAAAGAGCAGATTATTTAGCTTGGAATAATAAATACTGGGATTTAAAAAGATTATTGAGATATTTACCCAAAGATTATGAGTTGCTTTACACAGCACGTCAATTGTTAATGAGTAAATCGTATGGTGTAGATAATGCTATTTCCAAAGTTCCAGCAAAATTTAAAAATGATGCGGGTTTAAATTACGACAGATTAAAATGGAGAAGAAAAAGAGGAAGGGTTGATAGTTCTGTTGAAATTTTAGTAAAGATTAAAAATACCAAAGATTATTTAGTCAGACCAGATAAGTGGTGGTTTGAAAGAGAAATCATTTCAAGATCATTAATTTATAAAAAAAAATTTGCATTAGCCTATAAAATTGCAAGTAATCATGCTTTGACTGATGGACCCGAGTATGCGGCCGCGGAATGGATGAGTGGATGGATAGCATTAAGTTTCTTAGATGATCCTTTATTAGCTAAGGATCATTTTGAAAATTTTTATAATAACGTTGGTTACCCAATAAGTACTTCTAGAGGAGCCTATTGGTTAGCTAAAACTTATCAGAAACTTGGTAAAAATGAATTAGCTAATGAATGGTTTGGCAAAGCAGCTAATTTTCTTACTACATATTATGGTCAGTTAGCATTTATGGAGTTAAATCCTAATCAACCTTTTGAATTATCTAAAGATATTGAAGTTTCAAAAGAATATCGAGACTATTTTTTTAAAAAAGAATTAGTCAAAACGATTTATCTTCTTGATGAGCTAAATGAAGATAAATATACAAAACATATATTAAGACATTTGGCAAATGATGATATAAATAATGGTAGTGAAATTTTAGCAGCAGAGTTAGCAACAAGTATTGATAGATTTGATTTTGCTATTCAAATAGCTAAAATTGCATCCTACGAAAAAAGATTTCATAACAAATATAATTACCCAATTATAAGTACACCCAATTATATAAATGGAAGAAAAATTCCTGATACTGCATTTATACTATCAATAATAAGACAGGAAAGTGAATTTGATTTGAGTGCTAACAGTCACGCAGGAGCAAAAGGATTAATGCAGCTCATGCCTTACACGGCAAAAGTAGTTGCTAAACAAGCAAAACTTCCTTATTCAAAATCTAGATTAACAAGAGATGCAGAATATAATATCAATTTAGGTTCTCACTATATAGCTGGCCTAATTTTAGAATATGATGGTGCTTATCCGTTTGCAATAGCGGCTTATAATGCCGGACCTAAAAGAGTCAGATATTGGAAAAAAATAAATAAAAATCCACAAAAGAACCAAATTGATTATGTAAACTGGATTGAATTAATCAAATTTAAAGAAACAAGAAATTATGTGCAAAGAGTACTGGAGAACTATAACGTCTATCGTTACATTTTAGCTCAAAAGCCAGTTACAATGATAAATTTCTTTAAGGATGATCCTTTGTACTAAAAATGGCGGAAGAGGAGGGATTCGA